>NZ_JBHXTO010000149.1:8921-23525 GCF_042677425.1 Streptomyces sp. NPDC127119
TACTTTTTTTTTCTTTTTTTTTTTTTTATTTAATTTTTTGCCCCTGCCCGCCGCGCGCGGCGGGGGGGGGGGGGTCCCCCCCGCGACCGGCCCGCAGCCGACGCCCGCCGCGCCCCGCCCCCTACCGGCGAACCCACTTCACTTCATACGCGCCCATGGCGAACCGCTTCCCGTCGACCTCCGCACTGATCCCCCGCCCCAACGTGTTCACCACAAGCACGACCCGCTCGGACGCCAGCACCCGCACATTGGCCCGATCGTCCGCGGCGACGGCCACCGACTCGTACCGCGTCCCGGGAGGGAACTCCGTCCCGAACCGGGAGAGAAGCCCGAGCATCGGCAGCGGCTCACCACCCGAGGAGCGATCCGTGGGCGTCCACAGACACCCCGCACACCCGCCCCCCTTCTCCGTCTCCGGATTCCAGTAGAAGCCGGAGGTGGCCCCGCCCCGCACCATGGCGATCAACGCGGCCGCGTGCACGGCGACCCGGTGCGACTCGGACCAGCCGTCCCGTGCGTCGTCGGCGTCCGCGGGCTCCACGTAGTACTCGGCCCACCACAGCGGCAGATCACCGGTCCGCGACCGGACCCACCGGCTCACGGCCGTGAACTTCGCGGTGGCCGCGAACTCGTCCGGCAGCAGCTCGTCGTCCCTGGTGTAACTGGATCCGTCGACGACGACGAAATCCGCGCCGGCCCTGTGCTTGTTCCAGTAGTCGAAGGCGTCGAGGACCCGTTGGTCCATCGCGCCCCAACGGCCCTTCACCGTCGGGGAGGCGTCTTCCTTCTGGCGGGGGTCGAGGCTGTCCATCACGAGATAGGGCCCGCCGACCTCGATGTCCTTGTCGACCTTCTTCAGCGCTTTGTAGACGAGGTTGTACAACTCCGTGTAGCCCTCGTAGTCCCAGCGGGCGGCGGAGTCGTTCCAGAAACCCTTGAACTCGTTCCACACGATGAAGTGGCGTACGTCCGGATAACGCCTGGCGACGGTCGCGGCGAGTGCCGCGTAGTCCTTGTAGTGGGCGCGGTCCGGAGCCGTCTCCAGGGCCGCCTGGCTCCAGTCGGTCCGGTCGGCGCCGGGCTTGCCGCCCTTCATCCAGTCCGGCGCGCAGCACAGCGTGACGACCGGCGTGCCGCCCGTCTCACGGACGAAGTCGATCCGGCGGTCCATCGCCTCGAAGTCGTAACGGCCCTTCACCGGCTCGGGGTTGTCCGCGCCCCAGCCCATGATGTGCTGGATCTGCGGCGGGGACTGCTCACCGAGTCGCTGCTCCACGCGTTTCGTGGCGGCCGGGCTGCCCTCGTCGGCGCTGTACTGGGTGTGGGTGAACCCCCAGCCCACTTCCGGTTTCGGCGCCGGGGGGACGGACGGCGTGCCGTGCACCCTGCCGCCGTCGCGGGTCGTGCCCGCCTCGCTCCCCGCGCTTCCCGGCAGGGTGTGGATCAGGGTCAGGACCAGGGCCAGAGCGGCCACACCCACGCCGAGCAGAGCGGTGAAGCGCCACCGCCGAGCCCCCGAATTCCACCCATGACGTGCCATCAAGGACAACAGTAACCGCGGGCGTCAGCGGCGGAACAGCTTCCGGAACACCACAGCCCTGTAACAGGACGGCGCCCGGACCCGCTCGCGGACGCCCGTGGACGCCAAGTGGACACCAATGGGGACGCGCGTGGACGCAACGCGGAAACCGGATGCACGGGGCGTCCGCGTGACGGATCATGTCGGCATGTCTGCCAACCCGCACGACGCGCTGCCGATCCGGCTCAACGTCGACGACAGCGACTCACCGTCGGACGTCGTCGACGCGCTGTTCCTCGGCCGCTTCGCGACGGGCGAGCAGCCGCACTCGCACTCCGCGAACATCGACCGCGTACGGTCCGGGGTCTCCCTTCTCCCGCCGGGCGCCCGGGTGTTGCGGTCCGCCCGCGACGACGACCGCAGCGCGACGCTCGCGGAGGGCGACGGCTGGACGCTGCTCGTGTCGCGCTGGAACCGCGGCGCCGACGTGACGGTCACCGCGACCAGCGAGGAACTCGCCGAGAAGGTCCTCGGCCAGGCCACGGACGGCGCGGCCGACGAGCCCGAACCGCAGCCGGAGAACGTGACCATGGGGTTCTGGTACGTGTCCCCGCGGCGCGGCCCGCACCGCACGACCCGGCAGATCTCGGCGGGTACGTGGGAAGAGGTACGCGGCAACTACACGGCGCCGGTGGCGGACGCCATGGACGGGCTGATGAAGACCACGCCCGAGGACATCGCGGGCCGGCTGCTGTTGCTGCACGGCCCGCCGGGCACGGGCAAGACGTCGGCGCTGCGTACGCTGGCGCGTTCGTGGCGGGACTGGTGCCAGGTGGACTGCGTCCTCGACCCGGAACGGCTGTTCTCCGACGTCGGCTATCTGATGGACATCGCCATCGGCGAGGAGGACGGCTCGGGGAAGGGGCGCTGGCGGTTGCTCCTCCTTGAGGACTGCGACGAACTGATCCGCGGCGAGGCCAAGCACACGGCGGGACAGGCGCTCTCGCGGCTGCTCAACCTCACGGACGGGCTGCTGGGCCAGGGCCGCAACGTCCTGGTGGGCGTCACGACCAACGAGGACCTGGAGCGCCTGCACCCCGCGGTGGTCCGCCCCGGCCGCTGCCTCGCGCGCATCGAGGTCGGCCCGCTGACCCGCCGGGAGTCCACGGCCTGGCTGGGCACGGACGAGGGCGTGGGCCGCGAGGGCGCAACCCTGGCGGAGCTGTACGCCCTGCGCAGGGGCACCGCACCGACATCGGTCCCGGACCAACGGACGGACACGGAGGCAGGCTTGTACCTCTAGCCCCCACCCACTCACCAGCACCGCCGTGGTTTCCCGCCGCGACGGCGAGCAACCACCGCGGCGCAGGTGGAAGGCACGCCAACCCACCACCCGTTGCACAGGCGCAGCCCAGACCCCCGCCGCGACAGCGAGCAACCACCGCGGCGGATCCCGGCGGCGCCGAATCCACGTCTGCCCGCCCGGTCCGTGCAGGCCACGGCCACCGGCCGCCGCCCGGGACCCGACCGCGGCGGTCGGCCGGGGTGGCCGGGCAGGGCGGTGGGGCGACGGCCGCGCCCCACCCGTCAGCCGGACTCCCCGTAAGCCGCGCGCAGCGCATCCCGTACCGCGGCGAGGGCCGCGGCCTCGGACAGCCCGAGCCGCCGCACACGCTCGGCGTAGGCCTGCGCGTCGGACGCGGCCGTACGATCCGCCGCCGAGCCCGCGGCGGCGACCAGCGTGCCGTTGCGCCCCCGCGTCTCGATGACCCCGTCGGCCTCAAGCGCCCGGTACGCCTTGGCGACCGTGTTGGCGGCGAGCCCGAGCTCCTCGGCCAACCCCCTCACCGTGGGCAGCCGGTACCCCACCGGCAGCACCCCGGCCCTCGCCTGCTCGGAGATCTGGGCGCGCACCTGCTCGTAGGGCGCGACCCCCGTACCGTCATCGATGTCGATCTTCAACGTCACCCGCTGATTGTCCCGCACCCGCCGGAAAATGAGAGGCGGCCTGCCGCACCCCGCGCGTAGCGTGCGATTCCATGACTGTGATCGTCCGCGACCTCCGCACCGAGGATGCCGAGGACGCCGAAGGCTTCTCGTACATCCGGCGTCTGGCGCTCCCCTACATGCTCTCCACCCCGGAGTCCGTCCTCCACGACGTCACGCACGCCCACCCCGACGCGCATTTCCGGCCGCTGGTCGCCGAGGAGGACGGCGAACTCATCGGCACGGCCAACACGGGCGTCGTGTACGACAGCCCGCAGCCGGGCCAGGCCTATCTGAACGTGTACGTGCACCCGGAGCGCCGGGGCCGCGGCGCGGGCTCGCTGCTCGTACGGACCGCGGAGGCGCATCTCGCCGAGGTGTCCGCGCGGAAGCTCTTCGCCTGGGTCCTCGACGAGCCCGCGAACCGTTCCTTCGCCGAGCGGCGCGGCTACCGCGCGAGCCGCTCCGCGCACTTCCTCCGTCTCGACCTGGCGAACAACCCGCTGCCGCCCCGCCCGGAAGTGCCCGCGGGCGTGGAGCTGCGCACGGCCGCGGACTTCGCCGACGACCCGCGCCCCCTCTTCGAACTGGACGCGGAGACGCTCGCGGACGAACCGAGCGACATCGCCCATGAGTTCACGGACTACGAGGCATGGCTGAAGGAGACCTGGCACCACCCCCTCCTCAGCCAGGAGCTGACCTCCGTCGCGGTCGTCGACGGCCGGCCCGCCGCGTTCAGCGCCGCCCGCACCGACGGCCGCACCCGGTACGGCACGGTGATGACCGGCACGGCCCGCGCCCACCGCGGACGCGGCCTCGCCAAGCTCGCCAAGGCCGACTCCCTGCACCGCGCCCGCGCCGCCGGCTTCACGGAGGCGTTCACGGGCAACGACTCGGGCAACGGCCCGATGCTCGCGATCAACAAGTGGTTCGGTTACGAGATCTGCGCCACGGAGGTGCAGCATGTCCGCGAACTCGGCTGATCCCTCGGCCCGGTCCGCCACTCCGGCCACCGTGGACATCGTCCTGGTCAAGGCCGGCCGTACGAAGATCCGGTACCCGGCCGACCTGCTCCACGACGACGGGACGCACGTCGTCGTCCGCGCGGCCTGGGCGGGAGCAGGTGTACGCGACTTCGGTTTCGTACGCTTCGAGCCCGGCGACGTCTTCACCGAGCACTACTGGCGTGACCGCTGGTACGCGGTGAAGGAGGTCCGGGACGCCGAGGGCACGCTCAAGGGCTGGTACTGCGACATCGCCCGCCCGGCCGAGGTCACTCCGGCCGACGTCACCCCGGGCGAGGTGGTCTGCGAGGATCTCGACCTGGACCTGTGGCGCTCCGCCGACGGCAGGACCGTACTGCGCCTCGACGAGGACGAGTTCGCGGCGAGCGGCCTGGAGACCACCGATCCACGGGCCGCGTCCGCAGCGCGGGCGGCCCTGGACGAACTCGAACTCCGCGCCCACGAAGGCGACTTCGAGGCACTGCTGACCTAGCCGCCGCAGGCCCGCATCCCTGTAGCCCCGCAGCTCCGTAGCCCTGCGGTCCGCCCCTTCACGGCACCGCGATCACCGCGTACCGCTCGTCCTCGACCTCCCGGCCCCACAGCCGGGAGTCGTCCGACAGCAGTTCCACGCGCACGTCCTCGGCGAGGGACGCGAGCAGGGCCGTCAGCCGGTCGGCGGGTATGCCGACCGGGCTCACCGTCCCCCAGACGCCCTCGACGAGGACGAGCCGTCCGCCGGGGCGCAGGAGCCCGCGCCAGAGCCGCAGGACGCGGCCGGGCTCGGGGAGCGTCCACAGCACATGGCGGACGAGGACGGCGTCGAAGCGCTGCTCCCCGACGGGCGGGGCCGCCGCGTCACCGACCAGGAACGCGGCGTCGCGTCCGGCCAGTTTGGCGCGGGCCAGTCCCACCATGCGGGGCGAGAGGTCGACGCCGGTGACCCGGTGCCGCGCCTCGGACGCGAGGAGCGACAGGCTGCCCGTGCCGCAGCCCAGATCGAGGACGTCGGAGGGGCCGCGGGGCAGCCAGCCGCGCAGTCTGGCCGCCCACGCCTCGCGCACGTCGGGGTCCCGCAGTCCGTGGTCCGGCTCGTCGTCGAAGGTGTCGGCCTCCCCGTCCCAGTCGACGCCGAACCGCTCTCCACCAGTGCTGTTGCCAGTGCTGTCACTCGTCATGCACCCAGAGTGGCACCCGCCACTGACAACGGGCCGGCCCCCCGGTTCGGGCCCCGCTCGGGCCCATCCTTCGTACAAACCGACAAGATGTCCGACATGTGGACTCATTGATGAAACGTGACAGCCGCCACTGACAAGCGGCCTCCGATGAGTCACCCTCCCGGAAATGGTCTGACTCCGTGAGAACGCGGTACTCGGCAGACCAGCCGCAGGGAGGCCCCTATGCGCCGCATGACCATGCAGAAGCCCCTGAAGAAGTCGGACGCCCGTCGCGTACGGGAAGAGGCCGACCAGCGCCCGGCCGAGCGCCCGGAGATCCGGAAGGACATCCATCGCACCTGGTGGCCGGACGGGTGAGCGCGCCGGGGCGGACACCCCCGGGTCGGGTCGGAGACGGTCAGGGTGCGAGCCGCTTGCGGTAGTGGAGCCGGTCGTAGGGGCCGTCCACGCGGCGCTCGACGAGTTCGTACCCGTACCGGGGGTAGAGCCTCTGGTTCTCCCACATCAGCGCGTTCGTGTAGAGCCTGACCTCGGGCAGTCCCAGCGCCCGCGCGTGCGCGTCCACGAAAGCGAGCAGCCGCCGTCCCACACCCCGACCGTGGGCTTCCGGGCGCACGGCGACGCTGTCGAGGAACAGATGGTCCTCGTGCGCCTCGATCACCACGAGCCCGACCACCGGCTCCCCCAGGACGAACACCCGCCCCGCGGCGATCTCGGCCGCGTGGTCCGCCCGCACGGGCTGCGGCACGACACCGATCCGCTCGACGTAGGGGCCGTACGCCGCATCGGTCACGGCCCGCACGGCGGCCACATCGGCGAGAACGGCCGGCCGGATACCCGGCTCCTTCGCACTGTCCGCCATGACAGGAACGGTACCTACCTGAGCCCAGTCTCAGCACTCCCTTAACGGCACCGTAAGGGCCTCTGACCTGCCGCAAGAGCCTCACTCGCAGGTCAGAGGCGGTACCCGAAGACCTCATCTGGGCGCGGGGAGCCAAACAGGGAGCCACCGCGCGCGAGTCAGCCTGCTCCGGGGGTACCTCCATCCTTCGCGTCGTCTTCGCCGAAGATGTCGTCCATCGCTTCCGCGCCCTCGGAGATGACGGGGCGCAGTTGCTTGCGGTAGACCCGCTCAGTCGTTCCGCTGCCCATGTGCCCGACAAGGCGCGCGATGACCTCGATCGGGATTCCATGGTCCGACAGCAGGGACACGAAGCTTGTCCGCAGCTCGCGCGGAGTCCACTCATGCGGATGCACGAAACCCGCCTCTTTGAGCAGCGCCCGGAAGTTCCGGCGCACATTCAGAGCGGTGCGCACTTCGCCGGTCTCGGTCGGGAAGACGAGAGCCTCATCGCTCCACACTTTCCCGCCTGCCAGGCATCTGGCCTGCTCGTGGCGCTTGTGCGCCTTCAAGACGAGAGCGGCTTGCCGCGGCATAGCCAGTGATCGGCGGCTCTTACGGGTCTTCGTGTCGCCGTGTCGACGCACTGATCGCCACACATCGACGTGAGGCTTGTCCTTGCCGGAGCCTGACAGGTGAATGTGGGCCCACGTGAGGGGGCGCGCTTCCTCCGGGCGGACGCCCACGAGAAGCGACAAGACCACGTAGGCGTGGATCCAACTGCCCTCCCGCGCACGAAGAACCGCCTCCCCCTGTTTCAGCGAAAGCGACTTGCTCGGCCGGCCAGCTTGACCGTCCGGTACCTCGACCAGGTCAGCCACGTTACGGATAGCCCTGCCTCTCCTCTGAGCGTGACTGATTGACCGCCGCAGGATCGAATGAACCATCTTCAGAGACTGAGTCGCGAGAACCTCGGCCTCTGCCTCCAACCACTCGTCAAGATCATCGGCCTCAAGATCCCGCATCTTGGCCTTGCCGAGATGCGGGATGATGTGGTGATCCGCGAGGCTCTTGTATGTATCGACACTCGTCGTCTCCCTGCCCCTGAGCCCCTGGGACAGCCAGTCGGTCACGGCTTGGGCGACGCTGTAGTTGGCGGGCGCCTTGGCTCCCTTCTCCAACTCCTTCCGCAACTCACGGAGCTTTTGGCGGACCTCGGCCTTTGTCCTGCCTGACACCTTCGAGCGGTTGCGCTTGCCGGCCGGGGTGTAGCCGAGAGATACCGCGCCGATGTACCGGTTCTTGGACTTGTCCCAGTAGATCGAGTCGTCGCCGTGTCCTGCTCTGGGACGCCGATCGGGGGTCTCGGTCATGCGTCGTTACCTTCCAAACAGAAGAGCAGGGCCGCATCCGTGGATGCGGCCCTGCTCGGTGGTGACGTCAGGCGGCTGTGTCAGCTTCGTGTTTCAGAAGTTCGACGTACTCATCGATCCACTCCACGGGCACGAGACGCCGGCGACCACGGCGGACGGTACGGAGCCGCCCAAGGCGTATCTCGTCGTACGTCGCGGTGCGCCCGATGCCAAGGAGCTCTGCTGCGACTTCCACGCTGCACAGACGGGGCAGTGCCGGAACGGCGGCCTCCGTCACAGATGCGCTCACGGAGACCTCCACGAGTTGGGGATACATTCCTCTGAGTCGCGACTCATCGGCACTCAACGGCGCTCAGAGGGGTCTTGAGCGTCGCTGAGTCGCGACTCTGGCAAATGTGGTTCGCGCAGGGCGAGCGTGATCCCGTTGTAGGTGATCACCTGCCGGCCGTACGCGTCGCGGGGGCGAGTTCGGTTGAGTTGGGGAACGACGGACAGCAGGTTGCGGCCGAACATCTGCTTCGTGCCGGGTCGCACGCCGTTGTCCTCGGACCACTCCCGCCACACGTTCCACAGGGCATCCACGGGGACGCTGCACGTGGGACCGGTGGCGCAGCGCTCGCGGACGAACGCGCTCGTTGGTGAGGCGGTGTCCTGCATGGTGGTGACTGCTTCGCGGCTGGACTGCGGTTCTGTGATCCGGCCGGTCTGCTGGAGTCGGGCGATGCCGTCGAGAGCCCAGTTCAGGATGCCGGGCATCTCCGTTGCGAGCCGGTCGGTGAGGGTGGTGTCTTCCTTGCCCAGCCATGAGACGCGCATGTTGAGCAGGATGAACCGTTTGGCGATGACGCCGGAGGAGTCACCGAAGTGCGGCAGCTCGTTGGACAGCAACATCAGCCGGGTAGGCAGCTTGCCCGTCCACTGCTCGCGGTACTTGCGATCCACGTCGATGGTGTCCTCGCCGGAGATCGTCAGCAGCCGCTCCACGACCTGACTGTTGTCGCTGCCGGACAGCCGGGCATCGGAGATGACTGCGAGTGGCTTGCCGATCAGCGTGGACAGCCCGAAGTTCGTGCCCAGTCCCGCGAGCGTGGGCCCGGCGAGGTTCTCTTTGCCGACCAGCTCTTTCAATACGCGCGCGATGGTGCCTTTGCCGGAGCGGGACGGGCCGACGATCAGCATGACTTTCTGCTGGTCGGTGCGGCCAGACAGCACGTAGCCGAACCATTCCTGTAGGGCATTGATCGCGTCCAGGTCGTCAGGCCAGATCTGCCCTAGGAACCTCTCCCAGGTGGGCGCGGTCGCGGTCGGGTCGTAGGCGAAGGGGACGGAGACGAGGTTGAAGAAGTGCGGGCCGTGCGGGAGTAGGACACGGTCCCTGATCCTGAGCAGGCCGTTCGCGCATGCCACGATGGGGCCGCAGTCCTGCTCGCTCGGGTCGCCGTTGGTGTCGAGCCAGACCGGGGCGTCAGTGCCGGTGGGCAGCAGGGTGATAGCTCCCATCGCATCGAGAAGGTTGCTGATCTTCTGTTTGGTCGGCGCCCACTCCCGCGGCTCCGGCTGTTCGTCCTTGCCGGGCACGTAGAAGACTGCGTGTTCCAGGCGCCGGTACATCGAAGCGCGGAGCTGCGCCTCATCCAGCTCCCGCCAACTCGCGCCGTTCCAACGCATCCAGGAGGCACGCCAGCGCCGGCAGACAAGTTGCCCGTCCTCGGTCTGCCAGTCAGGCAGCAGACGACGCGCGACTGCGAGCGGATTCGATGGCGCGGGCAGTTCCTCATCCTCGAACGCGTGAGGGCCCGTCGTGCTGCCCGTGGCCGCGTTCGGGTCAGGGCGAAGAGCAGTGCGGACGCCTTCGGCGACGACCTTCGGCGCGCTACGGCCGGTCACGGGTTCGGTTGGTTCGGCGGGGTCGGACCCGGTGGGGGTGGGGGTGGGGGTGACGGGGATGCTTTTCAAGAGGGGGTTGGGATGGTCGCTCATGCGGCTGTCCTCGGGCGGCAGGTACGGATGGACCAGTCCAGTGCGCTGCGGATCGTGGTCCGGCACTCGGACGCGGTGAGTCCGGCAGCCTCGCCCTCCCCTTGAAAAGCGTCTTCGACCACGTGGCGGGGGATGTCGCCCCATGCGACGAAGCGACCCATGGCGCGTGCGCTCTCCAGAAGCCGGATGTTGCGCGTGCCCTCCGGTGCCTGCCGCACGTTCCTGCGCCCCCAGGTGAGGGCCGCTTCGGCAGCCCGCCCCGTACGCGCCGCCGTCGGCGTGAGCGAGGGCGGGGACGTGGCGGGGTGCGGCGGGATGAGCAGGGCGAGCAGGGCCGGGGGCAGGGGGTTGATGAGCGCGGGCCCCGCGACTTCGTACGTGCGGCCGTCGATGGTGCTGCCGGCTGCGACGACGTAGCCGCCCCATGCGCGGGTGTCGACCAGTGGGGCGAGGGTCCCGGCGGTGTTGTGGAGGCGTACTGCGGCGGGGGCGGTGAAGTACAGGTGGAAGCCGCCGCTCGCGGTCCGGATCGTGCGGGTGCGGGGGACGGGCTGCCCGGTGCGCTCGCAGAGCGCCTCAAAGGTCGTCGCGCCGTCAGGCGCGTCCGCACTGCCGTTGTTGTTCTGGTTCTTGGGCTTGTCCAGGTCGATCACGACCAGCCCGGAGGGGCCGGTGGCGATACCGACGTTGAACGGCGCCCGCGACCAGGCGGCGCGGATGCGGTCCGGGTCGGTCGTGGCCCGCTGCTCCCACTTGGCGTGGCCGTTCGCGCACGGGCCGGTGCGGGTGCACGACTGCTCGCTGTGCAGGGCGGGCCGCTTCGCGCCCGGACGCAGGGGGAAGACGGACCAGCCGCGCTCAGCAGTGCTCAGAGCAGCGTTCAACAGGTGCGTGCTCATGCCGCGGCCCCCACTTCGAGCACGGGAGCAACCGCGAGGAACGCCCGACCGATCCACTCGGTGTAGGCGGGCGGCAGCGCCTCGCGCAGGCGGAAGTGATCGGTGGACCAGTCGATCCCCTTGGCCGCGCGGATCTCGTCCACGGTGGCCTTGCCCCCGCCCTCGCCGTACGCAGCCACGTAGGGGCCCTTGCGGTACTCGCCGTGCCGCCAACCCCGCACGTACCCGCGGTGCTTGGGGTGGGCCGGCTGCGCGGTCGTCCAGCCTCCGAGTTCGAAGTAGCGGTGCATGAGCACGGCCAGTCCGAACTGTTCCCCGCACAGGCGGACGTCCTTGCGGACCTCGGAGCCGGGCACGTTCTCCATCACGTACGGGCGGCCCGTCGACTCCAGCGCGGCCCGCGTCGGAGCGATCAGCCGCGGATACGTCCGGCCGATCGCAGCGTTGCGCGCCTTGTTGGTGCCCTTGGTCGGAGCCCCCTCCCCTTGGCAGGGGGGTGAGGCGTGGATGAAGTCGTACTCATGACCGTGGGCGCGGATGTACTCGATCGCGTCCGCCTGGTGGAAGGCGTCACCGCAGTAGTCCGGCTGCGCCACGTGGTCGATGCCGGTGATGTGGCAGTTGCCGAACGCGCGCCGGTAGCCCTCGGCGGCGCCACCGATGCAGCAGTAGGCGTCGAGGACGCGCACGGGTTCGAGCAGGGCGAGCAGTCGCCCGAAGTCGGGTCGATAGGTCATGCTGGATGTCTCCAGTCCTGTTGAAGGTGCTGGTTGGGCAAGGGCGGCCCCGCTTCTTTGGCGAGATGGAGGGGCCGCCCTTGGCGTAGCTAGCTGTAGAACTTGTTCCGCTTGATCACGGCTTTGCGGATGTTGACCGTGGTCCCGCCGCGGTGGCCGCTCGTGCCGAGGAGCTGGACTGCGATCCATCCGCCGAAGATGACGGCCGCGAGGGTGATCAGTTGGGTGATGAGCGCGGTAAGCGCAGCGATGAACGTCGTCAGGAGCACGAGCCCGCCACACACCGCGCCGAACCCGATCCCTCCAAGAGCGATGTTCACCGCCGTGCGCGAGACGACCGACTTGACGGGCAGAGGTTCGGGCCGGGCCGGTTCCATGGCGTAGCCGGTGACGACTCGCCCGTCGGGCAGGACCACGGACGCCACCGAGGAAACGGGGGCCGGCTGCGGGGGCACGAGCGGCATCGGATGGGTGGGGGTGAGCGGGGTGGGGTGGTGGACTTCCACGGCCGTCGGTCGTTGCGGGGTGCTCATCGGGCTCCCTCGGGTGGGGCGCGCGCTGGTGTCCGCGGGTGCTGCGGGGGCGCGTGCGGGTGGGGTGTCAGGCGGCTGTCACAGGGGTGTCAGGGACGGGTGTCAGGGCGCGTGACACCTGCTCCCGCCTAGGGGTTTGGGTGTCACGGGGCCGTGACGGTGTCAGGTGTCACGCGGCTGTCAGGGACGGCACGATGCGCCACCGGCCGGTGGTGTTCGTCGGGGCGAGTCGGCCCTCCGCGGCTGCCTCCGCGAGCTTCTTGGACACCCACGGGCGGGAGAGGTTGTGGCGGTCGCACCAGTCGGACAGATCCTTGGGACCGATGATCATCTGTCCGTCTCGTTCGAACTCCGCGAGCGCCTCCGCGAGCAGCCGGCGGGCCTCTTCCCCCTTCGGCTTGCGGCCGGTGCCCTCTCCGAAGATCGGGGCATCGTCTCCGTCCTGCGCCGCGGGGAGTTCCTCCTCCGGGTCGATCTGCTCGTCCTCGGGGTCGTGCCGCGGGGCGTCGTCCATGTCGTCGTCCTCCGGATCGACGTGCGGTGCGCCATGCCCGTCCCCGGGGACCGGCCGGCCGCCGTACGCCTTGCCCGCGATGGATGCGGCGGCCCCGGCGGTGATCGGATCGGCGGAGGCGCCGTTGCGCTGTGCCCACGCGGCCACAACCTCCATGAGGGACACCGACCGGTGGGTGAAGGCACGGGTACGCCCCGGGGAGGCGTAGCGGTCCTCCGGCACGCCCGTGCTCACGAGGTAGCAGTAACCGGGCTTGCGGTTGCCCCACGCGCCCGGGTGCGCTCCCGCGTCCAAGACCCGGTCGGGCAGGGAGAATCCCTCGTCACGCGGGTCGCAGCCGAGCGCGATCACGGACGGCAGGGCCGCGCGGGTGCTCGTGCTCATCTGGTCGTAGGAGGGGCGCTGCAGCGACACGATCAGGGAGACCCCCGCGGAACGGGCCTCTTGTGAGATCCCGGTGAACGCGTCATCCCCCAGGGCCCGCAGGGTGCTTGCGGCCTCTTCCATCCAGGCCACGAGGAACGGCATCCCCGCGCAGCCGCAGGCGGTGCCGTCCGGCCGGCAGGAGTGCTGGGGGTCGTTCTGCTGCTGGGCTGCCTGCGGGAGCCACTGCCGGTAGGAGTGCTGCCCGAGCCACCGCGTGCGGGCGGGGATGACTTCCTGGAGTGCTTCGACCATGACTTCGGTGGGGGTGCCGCCCTCGGCTGCCCAGTCGATGCCGGGGAGCAGGGGGCGGAAGTCCTGGAACATCTTCGGGTCGGACAGCCACAGCAGCACGTCGGAGCGGGAAAGGATCTCCGTCTGGAGATTCAGGGCGGTGTCGCCCTTGCCGGAGCCGGAGCCGCCGGCGATGAGCACGTGGGTGCCGTTGCGGTCGGCCTCCGGGTCGCCGGGCAGCCACAGGTGCATCGGGGCGCCGTCGTCGTAGCGGCCGAGGAGCAGCGGGTCCGCGATGGAGCCTCCGAGGTTGGAGGGCCCGTCGTATTCGACGAACTCCGCGAGCATGTCCTCGGGGACGATGACGAGTTCCCCGCGGCGCACGGAGTCCGGGTCGGGCTGGTAGCGCACGGCGGAGGCGGGCAGGTCCAGCGCGGACGCGAGCAGTCCGAGCGCCTTCGTCACGTCGTCGTTGGTCTGCTCCCCCGCAGCCAGCGCGATGGGTGCGGTGACCCGGTTCGGCTCGACTTTCGCCGCGCCGATCTGCGCACGGGCCAGACCGATCTTCTCCAGCAGTCCCTTGTCACCGCCCTGTCCGCTCGCTTCCCCGTCCGGGGTGCGCAGGATCATCCGCACGTTCCACGACAGGGCCACGACCGGCCCGCCCATCAGATACAGGTCGTCCAGGGGCCCGGCGAGCGGCCCGGCGAGGCATGCTCCGGTCACCCACGCGGAGCCCGCGGCAACGGTGATCGCGGAGTGCAAGCGGCGCTGAGCGGAGGTGTAGCGACCGACCCACCAGGTGACGCCGGTGAGGGCGACGGAGGCGAGGGTGAGGCCGACTCCGGCCGGAGCGCTCTCCCCCCACCGCCAGTTGCCCAGCGCGCCCGCGACACCGGCCGCGCCGACTCCCAGCCACGGCGGGAGATGCGGCTTGGCCCGGTTGAGGAGGTACGCGCCGATCCCGCCCCCGGAGCCCTGCCCGGGGAGCAGACCCTCGCCCCGGTAGTCGGCGACGATGCCGTCGCCGAGGTAGTCGGTGTGCCGCGCGCGGCCACCGCTGCTGTTCCTTGCCATGGTCAACCCTCCTTACTGCTGCGACCAGTCGATGACGGGCGCCTGCGGCTTGCGGGCCCGGTGACGCACCCGGGTGATCTCTTCCTCGTACTCCTGCTGGAACGTCGCGTAGGCCGCAGCCGCGCTCTTGGCCGCGTGGCGCAGGTCGTCGGAGGCGCGGCGCATCTTGCGCGACACCTTGGCCGCACGCAGGCGGGAGCCGAACGCGCGGCCCTCCGGGTCCGGCACCGCCGCAAGCACGCCGTTCAAAATCTCCGCACCCATGGCCACCTCGATGGACAAGGTCACCGCAGCCGCGCGCAGGGT
>NZ_JBHXTO010000150.1:0-22909 GCF_042677425.1 Streptomyces sp. NPDC127119
CGGGTCTCTCGTGCCGTGACCCGCCCCCGGGGCCGGGCCGTGGTTAGCGCGGGCCGGGCCCGGGTGCATGGCCTTCAGGCGGCCTCCGCGGCCTCCGTCGCGTCCCGCTGCACGCCGTCGCGGTGGATCGGGGTGCGCGTCCCCGTGAGGGGCGCGCCCGTTCCGCCGCGCCGGGCCGCGACGATCTCCGCCGCGATGGACAGGGCGGTCTCCTCGGGCGTACGGGCGCCGAGGTCGAGGCCGATCGGCGACCGCAGCCGTGCCAGCTCCGCCTCGGTCAGGCCGACTTCGCGCAGCCGCCGGTCACGGTCCGCGTGGGTGCGGCGCGAGCCCATCGCCCCGACGAACGCGACCGGCATCCGCAGCGCCTGCTCCAGCAGCGGGATGTCGAACTTGGCGTCGTGGGTGAGCACGCACAGCACCGTGCGCCCGTCGGTGGCGGTGCCCCGCAGATAGCGGTGCGGCCAGTCGACGACCAGGTCGTCGGCCTCGGGGAAGCGGGCCCGGGTGGCGAACACGGGACGGGCGTCGCACACCGTCACGTGGTAGCCGAGGAACTTGCCGGCCCGTACGAGCGCCGCGGCGAAGTCGATCGCACCGAACACGATCATGCGCGGCGGCGGCACGTTCGACTCGACGAGCAGGGTGAGCCCGCCGGGGCAGTTGCTGCCGTCCTCCGAGAGGTCGAGGGTGCCGGTGCGTCCGCCGTCCAGCATCGCCCGCGCCTCGGCCGCCGCCGTCCGGTCCAGCTCCGCGGAGCCATGGCCGTACGACCCCTCGTACGAGCCGTCGGGGTGCACCAGCAGGGCTCTGCCGAGGAGTTCGGCCGGGCCCCGGACGACCCGAGCGAGCGCCCTGGGTTCGCCCGCGGTGACGGACAGCAGCGCCGAACGGAACAGCTCACGGACCGGTGCCTGTACGGCGACCGGCGTGATCATGATGTCGAGCACCCCGCCGCAGGTCAGACCGACCGCGAAGGCGTCCTCGTCGCTGTAGCCGAACCGTTCGAGGACGCTCTCGCCGTCCTGGAGCGCCTGTACGCACAGGTCGTACACCGCTCCTTCCACGCAGCCGCCGGAGACCGAGCCGATGACCGTGCCCTCGCTGTCGACGGCGAGGGCCGCACCGGGACCGCGCGGTGCGCTGCCGCCGACGGCCACCACGGTGGCCACGGCGAACTCACGGCCCTCCTCGACCCAGCGGGTCAGCTCGTCGGCGATGTCAAACATGCGGACCCGCCGTGATGACACGGTCCGGCCGGATCGGCAGGTTCCGGTGGCGTACACCGGTCGCGTGCCAGACCGCGTTGGCGATCGCCGCCGCGGCGCCCACGATGCCGATCTCGCCGATGCCCTTGATCCCGACCGGGTCGTCCGGGTCCGGGTCGTCGACCCAGTCCGCCTCGACGAGGGGGACGTCGGCGTTCGAGGCGACGTGGTAGCCCGCGAGGTCGGCGCCGTACAGGGCGCCGGTGTTCCGGTCCCTGACCGCCTCCTCGTGCAGGGCCATGGAGATGCCCCAGATCATCCCGCCGGTGAACTGGCCGCGGGCCGTGAGCGGGTTGATGATCCGCCCGGCGGCGAACATCCCGAGCATGCGGCGCACGCGCACCTCTCCGGTGCCCACGTCCACGGCGACCTCGGCGAACTGCGCCCCGAAGGAGTGCCGTTCCTTCTGCGCGAGGGCCCCGACGGCGGCGGTGGTGTCCGAGCGGACGGTGATGCCCTCCGGCGGGATGCCGTCGCTCAGGGCGAGCCGCTCCCGCAGTTCGGCGGCAGCGGCCGTGACCGCCCAGGCCCAGGACCGGGTGCCCATCGACCCGCCGGCGATCATCGCCGGACCGAAGTCGCTGTCGCCGATCCGCACGTGCACCCGGTCGGTCGGCACCTCGAGGGCGTCGGCGGCGATCAGGGTGAGCGCGGTCCGGGCGCCCGTTCCGATGTCCGCGGCGTTGACGCGCACGGTGAAGGTGCCGTCGGCCTCCGCGGTCGCGGCGGCCGTGGACGGCATCGCTCCCACGAAGAAGGAGGCCGCCGCCGTGCCGGTGCCGATCAGCCAGCGGCCTTCCCGGCGCACGCCCGGACGCGGGTCCCGGTCGGCCCAGCCGAACCGGCGGGCGCCCTCCTCGAAGCAGGCGGGCAGGTTGCGCGTGCTGAACGGCAGCCCGGAGACCGGACCCACCTCGGGTTCGTTGCGGGTACGCAGCTCGATCGGGTCGATGCCGAGCTTCTCGGCGAGTTCGTCGAGGGCGGACTCCAGCGCGAACGAGCCGGGCGCCTCGCCGGGAGCGCGCATGAAGGTCGGGCTCGGCACGTCGAGCCGTACGACCCGGTTGGCGGTGTGGTGGGCGGGGGCGTCGTACATCACGCGGGCCACACCGGCGCCCGACTCGATGAACTCGTGCACGGTCGAGGTCAGGCTGAGGCAGCTGTGCTCCAGCGCGCGCAGCCGTCCCTCGGCATCCGCGCCGAGCCGGACCCGCTGGGTGGTGGGGCTGCGGTAGCCGGCGAGCGAGAACATCTGGCGGCGGGTCATGACGACCCGGACGGGGCGCGACAGGGCGGTCGCGGCCATCACCGCGGCGACCTGGTGGGCGCGGACGCCCTTGCTGCCGAAGCCGCCGCCGACGTGTTCGGAGCGCACGTGCACCGAGGCCGGGTCGAGCGAGAAGAGACTGGCGAGTTCGGCCGCGACCCAGATCGTGCCCTGGTTGGAGTCCACGACCTCAAGACGGCCGCCGTCCCACAGGGCGGTCGCCGCGTGGGGCTCCATCGAGTTGTGGTGCTCTTCGGGCGTGGTGTACTCGGCGTCCAGGACGACGGCGGACGCGGCCAGTTCGGCTTCGAGGTCGCCCTTCTCCGTCACCGCGGGGCCGCCGGGGCCGGGGATGGAGTACGCGTCGGGGTGCTCGGCGGCGAAGGTGACGTCGTGCGCCTCCTCCTCGTAGTGCACCACCAGTGCCTCGGCGGCCTCCCTGGCCTGCTCGGAGGTCTCGGCGACGACCAGCGCCACCGGCCAGCCCGCGTGCGGCACCCGGTCGTGCTGGAAGACGGCGATGGTCGGGTCCGGCGGCATGCCGAGCATGCCGACGTAGTCGGTGTCGACGCGCGGGGCGTTCCCGTGGTGCAGGACGGCGAGGACGCCCGGCATGTCGAGGACCGGGCCGTCCTCCACCGAGCTGACGCGGCCCCGGGTGACGGTGGACAGCACGAGCCAGCCGTGGGCCAGTTCGGTGAAGGGGATCTCGGCCGCGTAGCGGGCCGCTCCGGTGACCTTGTCGCGGCCCTCCACACGGGTGTGCGCGGTGCCGACGGCCGGTACCGCCCTGATTCCGGTCGTGGTGGTGGTCATCGGGCGGCCTCCTCGGCGAGTTCGCTCAGTACGGCGACGACGAGGTTGCGCATGAGTGTCACCTTGTATCCGTTGTGCGGCAGCGGCCGGGCGGCCGCCAGTTCGGCGTCTGCGGCGGCGGCGAAGGCGGCGGCGTCGACCGGTCCGCCGGTCAGGGCGGCTTCGGCCGCGCGGGCGCGCCACGGCCGGGACGCGACGGCCCCGAAGGCGAGGCGCACCTCGTGCACGACGCCGTCCCGGACGTCGAGCGCGGCGGCGATCGAGCCGATCGCGAAGGCGTACGAGGCCCGCTCGCGCACCTTGCGGTAGCGGGAGTTGGCCGCCACCGGCGCGGGCGGCAGGACGACGCCGGTGATCAGTGCTCCCGGCGGCAGTGCGGTCTCCAGGTGCGGGGTGTCGCCCACCGGCAGGTAGAAGTCGGTGAGGGGCAGGACGCCCGGTCCGTCGGCCGTCTCGTAGGTGACGACGGCGTCGAAGGCCGTCAGCGCCACACCGAGGTCGGAGGGGTGGGTGGCCACGCAGTGGTCGGAGGCGCCGAGGATGGCGTGGTTGTGGTGCTCGCCCTCGATGGCGGGGCAGCCGCTGCCGGGGTCGCGCTTGTTGCACGGCTTGGTCACGTCGGCGAAGTAGCCGCAGCGGGTGCGCTGCAGCAGGTTCCCGCCGACGGTCGCCATGTTGCGCAGCTGCCCGGACGCGCCGGCGAGGACCGCCTGGGTCAGGGCCGGGTAGCGGCGGCGCACGTCGGGGTGCGCGGCGAGGTCGCTGTTGGTGACGGTCGCGCCGATGCGCAGCCCGCCGTCCTCGGTCGGCTCGATGCGGTCCAGCGGCAGCTCGCGTACGTCGACGAGCCGGCCGGGGCGTTCGACACCGGTCTTCATCAGGTCGACGAGGTTGGTGCCGCCGCCGAGGAACCGGGCGTCCGGGTCGGCGTCGAGCAGCGCGAGGGCGCCGGAGACGTCGAGGGCCCGCTGGTATCCGAACTCCTTCATGCCGCTGCCCCTTCGTGCTCGGTGCCCTGCTCGGCCCTGGCGGCTCGTGCGGCGGCGTCGGCCTCGGCCGCGCGGGCGACCGCCTGGACGATGGACACGTACGCGCCGCAGCGGCACAGGTTGCCGCTCATGCGTTCGCGGATCTCGTCGGGGGTCAGGGGCGGTGGTCCCGCTTCGGGGCGTACGTCGTCGGTGACGGCGCTCGGCCAGCCGGCGGCGTGCTCCTCGATGACGGCGACGGCGGAACAGATCTGGCCAGGTGTGCAGTAGCCGCACTGGTAGCCGTCGAGGTCGAGGAAGGCCTGCTGTACGGCGTGCAGCTGGTCGCCCTCGGCGACGCCCTCGATGGTGGTGATCTCCCGGCCCTCGGCCGCCACCGCCAGGCTCAGGCAGGCGACGGCCCGGCGTTTGTCGATCAGGACCGTACACGCCCCGCACTGCCCCTGGTCACAGCCCTTTTTGGTGCCGGTCATATCGAGGCGTTCACGCAGGGCGTCGAGCAGGGTGGTGCGGTGGTCGACGGTCAGGGTGTGCTTCTCGCCGTTGATGTTCAAAGTGACGGCGCTGTACGTCGACGGGGGCGCTGTGGCCATGATCAGCCTTCTTTCACATTCCCGGGCCGTCCCACGGGGACGGTCCGGCAGGCAGAGAGAACGGAAAAACGCTATAGACGTAAGAGACGCGAAGAGGTGTCGGAACGAGGGCCGGGAGTGGTGTCGGGTGGGGGGGGTGACGCCCAGCGCGGCGGTGGCGGGCCGGAAGCGTGCATGATGCAAGCAGGCAGGACCGCGGCCGACCACCGCCATCTGTCCAGGCAGGACGACTCGCCGGTAAGGTGTACCTAACCGGACAGTTGTCCGCTCACGAGAAAACGTAGTGGACACCTGTCCGCTTAGCAAGGACGGGATTCGGCCACGAACCCGCGAGGAGGACGCGTGGGGCACAAGAAGGACGCACCTCTGCGCTCGGACGCGCAGCGCAACCGCGAACGCATCCTGGAAGTGGCCGTGGCCGAGCTGACGCTCTGCGCGGACGCCCCGCTCAGCGTCATCGCCAAGAAGGCGGGCGTCGGGCAGGGCACGTTCTACCGCAATTTCCCCAACCGTGAGGCGCTCGTCCTGGAGATCTACCGCCACGAGATGCAGCAGGTCGCCGACGCGGCGTGCGAGCTGCTGCACACCCACGAGCCGGAGCGGGCGCTGCGCGAGTGGATGGACCACCTGGCCCGGTTCGCCATGACCAAGGCGGGTCTGGCGGACGCGATCCGGCAGGCCACCAGCGCGCCCGGCGGCCCGGCGAAACCGGAACCCACTCCGGTGGCGTCCGCCGCGCTGCTGCTGCTGCGCACGAACGAGGAGGCGGGCACCATCCGCCCCGGGGTGACCGAGGACGACTTCCTGCTCGCCATCGCAGGGCTCTGGCAGCTCGACCCCCACGGCGACTGGCAGCCGCGCGCGGCCCGTCTCCTGGACTTCGTCATGGACGGGCTGCGCGCGGGGGCACCGGGCCGCCGGTGAGGCCCGGTTCCCGCCGTTCCCAGGGCAAGGGACTCAGGACAGGGGTTCCTCGCGCAGGGCGCCCCAGTCCTCGGAGCCCACCTGGTGGAACAGGGTCGCGGTGACCGCGGCCAGACCGGTCCAGCCGGTCTGGTGGGACGCGCCGAGGCCCGCCCCGTCGTCGCCGTGGAAGTACTCGTAGAACAGCAGCAGATCCTTCCAGTGCGGGTCCTTGGCGAACTTGGCCTGGGCGCCGTGCACCGGGCGATGGCCGTCGGGGCCGCGCAGGAACGTCGCGGTGAGCCGGCCGGAGATCTCACGGGCGACCTCGTAGAGGTTCATCCGCCGTCCCGAGCCGGTCGGGCACTCCACGGTGAACTCCTCACCGTGATACGCGTGCAGGTTCAACAGGGCCCGGATCAGCAGGATGTTGACCGGGAACCACACCGGGCCGCGCCAGTTGGAGTTGCCGCCGAACATGCCCGAGTCGGACTCGGCGGGCAGATAGCCGACACCGTACGTCTGCCCCCCGACCTGGAAGCTGTACGGGTGCTCGGCGTGGTGGCGGGAGAGCGAGCGGATGCCGTACGGGCCGAGGAACTCCTTCTCGTCGAGCATGCGGGCCAGGACGCGCCGGAGTCGGTCGGGGCCGAACAGGGCGAACAGGTGCCGTCCGCGCACACCGGGGCCCGCGGTCCGCTGTGCGGACACCACGGCCTGCACGGCGGGGTGCCGATCGATGAACTCCTTGGCCCCCGCGACCAGTTCGGGGAAGCGCTGGTCGGCCCAGCCGCCGACCACGCTGGTGGCTGCGAGCGGGATCAGCCCGACCAGGGAGCGCACCCTGAGCCGGACCGCCTCGCCGTCGGGCAGCCGCAGGACGTCGTAGAAGAAGCCGTCCTCCTCGTCCCACAGGCTCTCGTTGTCCCTGCCGAGGCGGTTCGTGGCGACCGCGATCCACGCGAAGTGCTCGAACAGGGTCTGCGCCTGTTCCACGTACACCGGGTTGTCGACGGCCAGTTCGATGGCGATCTCCAGGAGGTTCTGGCAGTACAGCGCCATCCAGGCGGTGCCGTCGGCCTGGTCGAGCCGGCCGCCCGTCGGCAGGGGCGCGCTGCGGTCGAAGACACCGATGTTGTCGAGGCCGAGGAAGCCGCCCTGGAAGACGTTGTTGCCGTCGACGTCCTTGCGGTTGAGCCACCAGGTGAAGTTCTTCATCAGCTTGAGGAAGGCGTTCTCCAGGAAGGCGCGGTCGCCGTGTCCGGTGCGCTGCTTCTCCAGCTCGTAGACGAAGAGGGTCGCCCAGGCGTGCACCGGCGGGTTGACGTCGCCGAAGTTCCATTCGTACGCGGGGATCTGGCCGTTGGGGTGCAGATAGAGGCGGCGCAGGAGCAGGTCCAGCTGGCCCTTGGCGAACCCGATGTCGACCATCGCGAGGGCGAGGGTGTGGAAGGCGAGGTCCCAGGCCGCGAACCACGGGTACTCCCAGGTGTCCGGCATCGACATGATCTCGTCGTTGACCATGTGGTACCAGGCGCTGTTGCGCAGGCGGGGGTCGGCGCCGAGCGGGTCGACGCCGTGCTCGGCCAGCCAGCGCTCGACGTCGAGGTGGTAGTACTGCTTGCTCCACAGCATCCCGGCCAGTGCCTGGCGGACCAGCCGCCGCTCGTCCTCGCTCGTCCCGTCCGGGACGACCCCGCCGTAGAAGGTGTCGGCCTCGGCCCGGCGGTCCGCCATCACCTGGTCGAACTCGCTCCAGGGATCGGTGAGTTCGGTGGCGTCCGTCAGCCGCAGGCGGATGCGGGCGCTCCCGCCGCCGGGCACGGTGTGCACGCTGTGCAGGGCCGCCTTGGTGCCCGTCCCGGCGGGGTCGACGGCCGCCGGGTCGCCGTGGACGACGTGACGGCCGATGCCGTCCTTGACGTACGGGGTGGGGTTCGGACTGCCGAAGACGCGCTCGTCGTTGGTCTCGTTCCCGGTGAACAGCGCCTGGGCGTCGCTCTCGCAGTACAGCCGGCGGGCGCCCAACTCCTCGTGGTCCGCGCGGATTCCGCCGGGCACCCGCCGCAGAGCCGGTACGGCGGTGCCACCGGCCCAGGACCAGGTGTGCCGGAACCAGAGCGTCGGCAGCAGATGGAGCGGGGCCTCGTCCGGGCCGCGGTTGTGCGCGGTGATCTCGACCAGCAGATCCTCCGGGCCCGCCTTCGCGTACTCGACGAACACGTCGAAGTAGCGGTCCGCGTCGAAGACACCGGTGTCCAGCAGCTCGTACTCGAAGTCCTTGCGGCCCCGGGCCCGGTTGGTGGCGACGAGATCGCCGTAGGGGAACTCCCCCTGCGGGTACTTGTAGAGGAACTTCATGTACGAGTGGGTGGGGGTGCTGTCGAGGTAGAAGTAGTACTCCTTGACGTCCTCGCCGTGATTGCCCTCGCTGTTGGTCAGGCCGAACATCCGCTCCTTGAGGATCGGGTCGCGGCCGTTCCACAGGGCCAGGGCGAAGCACAGCCGCTGCTTGTCGTCGCTGACACCGGCGATCCCGTCCTCGCCCCACCGGTAGGCGCGCGAGCGCGCCTGGTCGTGGGTGAAGTACGCCCAGGCCTCCCCGTCGGGGCTGTAGTCCTCGCGGACCGTCCCCCACTGCCGCTCGCTCAGATACGGCCCCCAGCGCCGCCAGGGCGCCACCCCCTCGTCGGCCTCGGCCAGCCGCCGCCGCTCGACGTCCGGTACACCGCTGTCAGTTGTCATCGCCCGTCCTCCTCACAGCCCGGCACGTGCGTACACCATCGGACCGTTCCGGGCGGGCCGCAATGCACCGCGGGAGGGTCGGCCTCACGACTTCGGCGGACGATCGCACTCCGCTGACCAGCGGGGACGGCGGCCGGTCGCGGTGACGGCCGGTCAGTCCTGGCTGCCCCAGAGCACCTGGAGGCCGAGCGGCTTGCGGAAGACGAGACCGTACGGGGCGGTGGGGTGGGCGGGGTCGAGGCGCAGGGCGGGGAGACGTTCGAGCAGCTGCCTCAGGGCGATACGGGTCTCCAGGCGGGCGAGATGGGCGGCGAGGCAGTAGTGCGGGCCGTGGGCGAAGGCCAGCTGGAGCCGCGCGTTCTCGCGGCGGACGTCGAACCTGTCGGGGTCGGGGAAGACGTCGGGGTCGCGGTTGGCTCCGGCCAGGGAGACGGTGACCAGGTCGCCGCGGCGGACGGTGACCGGACCGAGGACGGTGTCGCGGATGGCGTAGCGGTCCACGACGGCCGCACCCGGTTCGAGGCGCAGCGACTCCTCGATCGCGCCGTCCAGCAGGTCGGGGTCGGCGCGGACGAGGGCGAGCTGCTCGGGGTGGTTCAGCAGATGCAGCAGCGCGTTGGTGATCATGCCCTCGGTGGTCTCGATGCCGCCGAACATCAGGACCGCGGCGTTGGACGCCACCTCGGCCGGGGTCAGCCGTCCGGCGGCGGAGACGAGGAGCGAGGCCGCGTCCCGGTCGGCGACGGTGGCCTCCACGGCTGCCCGCAGCTGTGCGTAGGCCGCGGTGCCGGCGGGACCGGCCGCCTGTCCGGCGGTGATGTCCGAGACCGCCGCCACGATGGAGTCGTACCAGGACAGGACCGTGGCGGTGCTCGTGCCGACCAGCCCGAGCGCCTCGGTGACGACGGCGACCGCGAGCGGACCGGCGAAGGCGCGTCGCAGGTCGGCGGTACCGGCCGGTGCCAGTGCGGTGATGAGCCGGTCGCTCTCCCCCTCGATGAACGAGGCGAAGCCGTCATGCACCGCCCGGGGACGGAAGGGGGCGGTGAAGGGCTCACGGTGGCGGGCGTGCGGGCCACCGTCCAGGGACAGCATGCTCGGCCCGACGACCTGCGCGGTGGAGAACCTGGGGTCGTCGACCGTGAAGGTCTCGGCGTCCCGCATCACGCTCATCGCGAGGTCCCGGCGGGTCACCAGCCAGCCGTCCAGCTCGGGCAGCCAGGACACGGGCTCGTGCGCACGCAGGAGCGCCAGGCGGGCGTGGGGATCCCGGGTGAGTTCGGCGAGGGTGGTCGCGGCGCCGAGGGGCGAGGAGGCGACGGCGTTCATCGCGGGGTCCGGCGGCGCGCGGTCCGGGCGGGTATGGGGTATCCGATCACACGCAAGGCTAACAATCGCCGTTCGGTCCCGGCTCGGTGCGTACGCGGGCCCTGCTCGGGCCGTCGTCAGCCCCGCTCGGGCCGTACTCAGTTCTGTTCGGCCGCTCCCCGGTGGACGCGGTAGTTGGTGAGCACGGCGGTGACCACCTCGGTGCGGGACCGCAGCCCGGTGCGGGCGAAGAGGCGGGTGAGGCGGTTGGCGACCGCGTCCTCGCTGAGCCGCAGCACCGTGGCGATCTGCCGGTTGGTGAGTCCTTCTGCGATCAGGGTCGCGAGCAGCTGTTCGTTCTCGGCGGTGGCCTGTCGGCGCCCGGGGACGGTGGTTCCGGCCTCGCGCATGGCGGTCCTGGTGTGGAAGCGCGGCAGGGCGGCGCCGGTCTCGCCGAACAGTTCGTACGCCTCGTGCAGCAGGGCGGGCGGGCCGGTGCCCGCGTCCGCGGCGGCGACGAGGGTCACCGCGGTCTCGTACGGCTGACGGCGGGAGCGGGCCAGCTCCAGGGCCTCGCGCAGGTTGTCGTGGACCGTGCCGAACGGGTCGGGGCCGTGGCGTCGCTGGACGTGGGCCGACGCGAGCAGATATCTCAGTCGTGTCCTCGCGTCACCCGTGCGGTCGGAGATCAGTCGCAGGTGTCGCAGGCAGGCCGCCGCCTCAGCCCCGCGTCCTTCCTCCGCGTGCGTCTCGGCGAGTGCGGCCCACAGTTCGTCGGTGCCGGCGATCTGGCCGCGGACCGCTGCCGCGTCCAGGCCTCGGCGCAGTACCTTCTCGGCACCGGCCGGATCGCCGAGGGCCCGCAGCAGCTCCGCCTCGACGGCGTCCAGGGAGTACTCCAGCGGGCCCTCCCCGTGACCGTGCGCGGCGTCCCCCCGCACGCTGTCGAGGAGACGGCGGGCGCTCGTGGGGCGGCCCCGGGCCAGCAGGACGGCGGCGGTCCGCGCCGGGATCAGATGGCTGTCCGCCGCGGGGGTGCTCGTCTGGTTGTTCGCCAGCATCCAGCGGGCCGACTGCAGTGCCTCGTCCCAGCGGCCCTGGAGATGGCGCCACAGGAACAGACTGCGCGGGGCCAGCAGGTCGGCCGTCAGTCCCTGTGCGTCCAGCAGGGCTTCGGCCGCGCGCAGGTCACGGCCGCTGAGCAGCTCGTCGAACATGGCGGTGGCGAGGGCGTGGACATGGCCGGTGTCGAGGTACGGGGCCTCCGGGAAGGCCAGTGCTTCACGGAAGCGCTCAGGGCGGCCCAGTGCCAGTTCCGCCACGGCCCGGAAGTAGGCGGGCTTCGCCCGGGCATGGGCGTCGGTGGCCCACACGGGCTCGGTCCGCGCCAGCAGCTCCAGTGCCTCCTGCCACCGCTCCAACTGGCTCAGGGCGAGGGCCCGGCCGGTCACGGCGGCCAGTTCGGGCAGCCGCAGCTCGTCCCACCATCGCGCCGTGGCCAGCCGGGACAGGGCCCGCCAGTCCAGGTCGTTGGCCGTCGCCGCCGTGAAGAGGCTGGCGGTGTCCTGCAGCGCCCGGGGGTCGAGGACGTCCGCCAGGTTGCGCAGGACCGACTCCGCGATGGTCCGGGCGGTGTGGTGGTCGCCTGCGTTGTAGGCGGCCTTGGCGTACCGGTGCAGGGCCGCGACCCGGTCGGCGGGCCGCTCGACGAGGTGGCCGGCCGCCCGGCACCAGCGGAGCACTCCCCTGCCTTCGGAGTCGGGGTGCAGTCTCCGCGCGGCGGCCGTCAGTTCGGCGACCGCGCGGTCGCGGTCGACGAGCGATCCGGCCTCCGCGACGCGGTCCGCGAGGTAGGCCACCGCGTCCGCCTCGTCCGGCAGGGCCACGAGCGCGGGTCTTCGCGGGTACGGGGTGGCACCCTCCGTGCCCTCCCTGTCCTCCCTGTCCTCTCTGTCTTCCCTGTCCTCTGTACCCTCCGCGCTCACCGCGTCCTGCTCCGCCCACAGCGCCTCCACCGCGGTGGCGGACAACCGGCTGCGCTCCAACGGCCCGAGCCGCTCCCGAACGGCGTGCGCCACGACCGGCAACCGGAACCGCCGGCCGGACCGGCAGGGCGGGGTGGTGTCGTCGGGCCCCGGAGCGTCGTCGGCGACGGCGGCGTCGTCGCGGGCCGGGGATTCCGGGTCGGCCGGTGCCGGGAAGGGTTCGGTGATGTCCGCGTCGGTCAGGGCGCGGAGCGCGTCGCTCACCGTGTTCGCGGGCAGGCCGGTCGACGTCGCGATCAGCCGCGCGGCCCGGCCGCCGAGCGGCCACAGGATGCTCAGGGCCCCGGCCACCGTGCGGCACGGCTCGCCCAGGGCGTCCAGCGCCGTCATGAACCGGTCGTTGTCCGACAGCACCGGCGTCGGTCTGCGCGCACCGACGAAGGCGTGGCCGTCGGCCACCCTGATCGCGCCCTGCCGCGTCCACCCGGTGAGCAGCGCGTCGACCGCACCGGGGACCCCGAGGGTGAGTTCCCGTACCCGCCGGGCCAGCGTCGTGTCGGGCGTGGCCCGCAGCCGGCGTGCCACCACGGTGGTGGTCTCCTCCGGTCCGAGCCGGGACAGGACGACCGTGTGGGTCCCGTCGGCCCTCTCCCACCCGGTCGCTCTCGGCTCACCGCGTCCCACTTCGGAGGCCAACAGCCGTACGGTGTGCGGCACTCGCGCGAAGTCGGTCTCCCGGAGCACGGCCAGCGAGCCGGCGTCGGCGTACTGGAGGTCGTCCACCACCACGACCACGGGCGCGGGTACGGGGGCGGAGGCGGGCGCGGGTACGGGGGCGGGCCCGGTCGCGGCCGCGGGCCCGGGTTGCGTGAGGGCGGCGCGCAGCAGTCCCGCCATGGCCGTCCCGTCGCGCTGTTCGGCCGCCCGCAGGGCCTCGACGGCCGGCCGCGTGGACCGTTGGTGTGCCGCGGCCGGGCGGTGCTCTTCCAACGCCATCACCAACCGCAGCGCCAGCAGGAACGGCCGTACGTCGTCGCCGGGTACGCAGCCCACGGTGAGCACGGCCTTCCCCTGCGCGCGGAGCAGTTCACCGACCGCGTGCACGAACTCGCTTCGCCCGATGCCCCGTTCACCGCGGACGAGCACCAGGCGCGGCCCGTCCGGATCGCCCAGTCGGCCATGGACCTCGTCCACCTGCCCTTCGCGGCCGACCGGTCGACCGGCGGTACGGTCCAGGCTCACGGCCGTACCCCCGTGCAGCAGCCAGGGGGTTCCGGACGGGGCAGTCATGGTCCACCGCGCTCTCCTCGACGACAGGTGCCGGGCGGGCGGTGACCCACGTTCGGAGAGCGCCGTCGGCCGGCCCTTCGTCCGGGCCTCCGGCCGGCGACAGCCATTATGGTCATGTGCCGGAGGCCCTTTACATGTGGTCGTTTCCGCTGGTCGTTTCCGTCCGGCGAGGACCGGATCAGGAGGCGTGGGCGTGCACGACGGCGGACCTGTCATAGGCAGGGACGGCGAGATCCGGGAGGTGACCCGGACCCTGCTGTCCACCGGTGGCCCGGCACGCGTCCTGCTGGTCGTAGGCGCCGCCGGGACGGGCAAGACCGCCGTCCTGGAACACGCCCGGCGGGCGGCCGTCGAGGAGGGCGCCAAGGTCCTGCGGCTGCGCTGTCACGACAGCGGGAGCACACCCGGCGCCCCCGCCCTGTCCGACGCCGTCCACGGCGCGCTCGCCAAGGTCCCCCACCGCCGGAACACGGTCCGCGTCAGCGGCGCCCGCCGCACCTCGCGCCAACCCGCCGGGGCTTACGGGGAGTTGAGTCAGCTCGCCGCACTGAGCGAGACACTCACGGACACCGCCCGCGACACCCCATTCGCGCTGGTGATCGACGACGTCGAGCGCCTGCCGTCGGCCACGGCCGCCGCCCTGAGCCTGCTCGTACGTGTCTTCCGCCCGGCCGGAGTGCCGATGGTGATGGCCGGCCGACCGGTACCCCCGAGGGACGGCGGAGCCTCCCAACTGGCCTCGGCGGCAGACCGGTTGCTCGAACTGCCGCCGCTGCGTCCCGCCGACGTCGAAGCCCTGATGGTGCGCGGGCTCGGCCGCCCGGTCGAGCCGGCACTGGTGACGGCGGTGCTGCGCGCGCTGGGCCCGATGGCGGGCACCCCCGAGGCCGTACTGTCGGTGCTGGACTCGATGGACACGCACGGCGGCCTCCTCGAACTCGGCGGCCATGTCTGTCTGACCGAACCGGAACAGGCACTGCGGCTCACCACGGACACGGCACGCCTGACGCGGCTCTGCTGGCCCGGCGAACCCCCGGACGCCGCCGACCTGGACGCGGCCGCCGCCGTCGCCCGCGCCCTGGAACACGCCGAAATACGGTTCGACGATCTGCACCGGCTGAAGCCGGGAGGCCCCCGGCGGGCCGGCCTCGTCGACCGGGCCCTGACACCGCTGGTCGGGGACGGAATCGTGACCGTGGACGAGGACGGCCGGGCGTCCTTCGCCGTCCCTGCGCTCGCCGCGGCACTGCGCGCCCTGCCCACCCACCACGACGTGTCGTCGTTGCACGCCCTCATCACCAGATCACTGAGCGACCGGCTCGGCGCGGAGACGGCGGGGGGCGGATATCCCCGTCTCGCCGACCATGTGACCGCCGCCGGGGCCGAGTTGGACGACGCGCTCGCGGTGGACGTACTGCTGGCGGCGGCCCGTACGGACGCCCGATCCGACTGGCCGCGGTCGGTCCGCGCCTACGCCTCGGCCCTGGGCCGCCTGACCCCGTACGACCGCAGGACGCCCGAGGTGCTGTACGAGTCCGCCGAACTGAGCCTGCGCCACGCCGACCACCCCGGTGCGCTGGCACTGGGCGCACCACTGCTCGCCTGTCTCGACGCGGATCGAGACCGGGATCGTCTGGTGTACGTCACCGAAGTGTGGGCGCTGGCGGCACTGCACGAACACCGGCTGCCGAACGCCGACGACTCCGGCACCCAGGACAGCGGTGTTCCGGAACACCTGGCCGCCGTGGAGGGATTCACGGCGCTGACCGGTCCGTACGGGATCGGACGGGGCGCCGGCCGGGTCGCACACCTGCCGGAGGACGGGGCCGGCCCGACTGTGCGCCACCCGGTCACCACCGGCCACCGGTCCGGAACCGGGCCGCTCCCCTCGCCCGCCGAACTACGGCTGCTGGCCGCCGCCTCGGGTGGACGTGCCGAGCTGCTGGAGACGTCGAGCGCCCTGCCGCCGGAGGCGAACAGCGCGCACACCATGGACCGGCTGCGGCACGCGGCCACCCATGCGGACCTCGCGGACGCCCTGGCGGCCGTGCTCGGCGATCGGTACACGGGGTCGGGGGACAGCACCGCCGCGCGGTACCACGCCATGGTCCGCTCCTATCTGGACGGCGACTGGGACCGGGCCCTCTCGGCCGCCCGCCGGATCGAGGCACGCAGCAGGACCCGTGGCACGCAGGCCGGCGCCGCACAGTGCGCCCGCGCGCTGGCGGCCGAAATTCACGGCGCACGCGGGGAGTTGGGGCACGCCCGGGCCTGGCTGGAGCTGATTCCCGACGGCGTGACCCACCCGCTCGTGGCCTGGGCCAGGATGAGCCTGCGGTACTGGTCGGGCCAGGCGGCGGAGGCATTGGAGGGAGCCCGCGAGGACGTACGGCGGGCCCGCCGGGACGGTCTGCTGTCGGGCATCGAGAAGGTGCTGCTGCGATATCTGTCGTACGCCCTGCTGGAGGGCATGCCGCGGGCCATGCACCGGACGCTGGACGAGATGGAGGCGCTGCACGAGGAAGTGGGCTCTGCCATGACCCACGAGACCGTGCTGCTGGGCCGGGGGCTGGTGCACGGAGAGGTGGACGGCGCGCTGGCCGCCCTGCGGTCGGTGGACCAGCGGGGTGATGTGTACCTGGGCCTGCTCTGCCGGCTGTGCCTGGTGGAGATCGGCGACGACTCCGACCGGCGGCTGGCCGAGGCCTCGTACCTCGCGCAGTCGCTGGGGATCGGGCGCGCCACCCGTACGACGCTGGGGCACATGGCGCGGCGGCGGAGTCTCGTACTGCCGAGACTGCGGCCGGCCAGGGACCGGTTGAGCGAGGCGGACGTCCGGCTGACCGTGCTGGTCAGCGACGGGGCGACCAACCGGCAGATCGCGGCGCGGCTGGCGTCGAGCGAGAAGACCGTGGAGCGGCGGCTGACGCAGCTGTTCCAACGCACCGGGTGCCGTTCCCGGGCGGAACTGGCCGCGGCCTGGCTGGACGGCAGCCTCGCCGACCGCGGCCTGGTGCCGGACGGTGTGCCCGGCACCGCCCGGTGACCGCCGGGTCGGGAGGATCGAAAAGGTCGGACGGGTCGAACCGTTCGGACGGGTCGGACGGGTCGGACGGGTCAGGAGAAGCGAGCCGTGTGGGTGTCGACCAGGACACCCAGGCGGCCGGTGTCCAGGGAGCCGTCCGTGTTCACCGCGATGTGCCATTCCGCGTCGGTGATCCAGCCGAGGACCAGCAGCGCGTCGGTCTCGCGCAGCGGCGCGTCGACCCATCTCTCGTCGCGGAACTGGGCGGCGGTGACCACGAAGAGCCGGCGGGTGTGCGTTCCGCCGGCCGGCACCCCTCCGGACCTCCCGGCGTTCTCGCGCCCCGGGGCCTCCTTGTGGGCCAGGGCCTCCTCGCGGGTGGCCGCGGGGTACAGCCGGGCCGACCGCGCGCCCAGTCCGTCGGTCACCGGAGGGGTGGTCGCCGAACCCACCAGGACGACCGTGGCGAGATGCCCGACCGGTCCCGAGACGACTTCGGTGATGACGGCCTGCGCCAGCCGCAGCACCTCGTGGTCGTCACCTGTCAGGGCGATCGGCCCCGACAGTTTCGCGAGGTCCACGAGTACCCGCTCTCCCCTGTACAGGCCGAGGGTGACGGTCAGGGAGTACGGATGCGTGGGTCTGCCACCGGAGGTGCCGGTCGCCCGCAGGCTCGCCGGGTCCACCGACCACTCCTTGCCCGAGACGTCCGACGTCCACGGTGAGGGTGCCGCCCCGTCGGCGTGTGCGAGCTGCACGGTGAGCCGCTGTCCCGAGTGGACGACCGTCTGCACCTCGGGCAGTCGGCGTGCGTCCTGTGCGCGCCCCTCGGCCAGGGCCTGCAGACCCAGGGCGACGGCCTCCAGCACCTTCCGGTCGGCGCCCGGCCCCGCGGTACGGGCCTGTCCGGAGGAGGAACCGAGTTTCCGCCGGGTGAGTACGGCGGCGGCCCCGAGCAGCGCCAGGCCGAGCACCACGAACAGGACAAGGGACACGATCATGGGGCTACCTTTGTTGCTAGAAGTGCCGGAACTTGCGGGGTGCTGCCGGGAGTTGCCCAAAGCGGCCAGGAGTGGTCACGGGCCGCACGGCATCCCGCACGCACGCTCCGGCAACCGGAGTGCGTCGGAACGCGCTCTCACCCCATCGTCGTGCGGCCGGCTCCCCCGGTGAAGCCGTCCTCGCGAACCTTGCCGTTCCGTACAGGAAGTTCTTGCGCGCCTCCGGCTGAGCCGCCTTGCGCGGTGCTGTCCCGCACCGGGTACTCGCGCCAGGTTTCCCTCGGTTGTGGGTGAGGGGGCCTTCGGTACGGCTGTCCGATCTCCGCAGGTGGCAGCATCAGCCCCGGAACCATCTGGACGACCGCATTCCTCATGGGCGACCACAGGCGCGAGGCGGGAGGGCCCATGCCCCAGCAGGTACTCACCGAGTCCGTGCGCGTGGCGATCCACGCGCCCGCGCCCTTGGTACGTGCCGGGCTGGCCGGCTTCGTCGCCCTCGACCCGCGTCTGCACGAGCTGCCGCGGGACAGGACCCGTGAGGCCGACGCGATCGTGGTCGCCATGGAGGTGGCGGACTCCTCCGCGCTGGACCTGCTCCCCCGCCTGAGCGACGAACCCGACGCACGCTTCCTGGTGGTCGTGGGCAAGCAGTGGCGGGCCGACCTGGCAGCGGCACGGGAGCGGGGCGTACGCGCCGTCGTGTGGTGGGACTTCTGCAGCCCGGACGTCTTCGCCCGGACCGTGCGGGCGGTGGCGGGCAGCGACGGGAGCGCTCCCACGCCCGCGCACGCACCCAAGCTGACCTCGCGTGAGGTGGACGTGCTGCGCCTCATCGCGGAGGGAAAGCAGTGCGACGAGATCGCGGTCGAACTCTCCTACTCCGAACGCACGGTGCGATACATCCTGTACGGGGCCATGAAGCGCACCCGGACCCGCAACCGCGCGCACGCCGTGTCCTATGCGATACGGGCCGGACTGATCTGAACCGTCACGGCCGGGGCGATGCGTCGCCCCGGTAGGCGTGTCGGGAGTATTGACGCGACTCGTGAAACAAGTCGATAGTTTTTGTATCTTCGACTCACCGTCGCCAGGCGCCCTGCGAAAGGGACTCCCCATGGGCCGCTACAGCCGGCTCCACCGCATCGAGCAGATGGACCCGCAACAGGACTACGAAGAGATCTTCCGCCTCATCACCGCGTACGAGTTCCCCTGGGACTACCTCCAGGGCGTCTCGGTCGCCTTCCTGCGCGACTACGGCGTGCCCCGCATATCCCAACTCCTGGACCACACACAGGAGTTCGAGCGCTCCGGGCAGAAGCGCTACGACGACACCGTACTGATCGCCCACGAGATCGTGCGCGACGGCATGGACTCCGAGCACGGCAGGGCCGCGGCCCGCCATCTCAACCGCATCCACGGCCGCTACCGCATCGCCAACGAGGACTACCTCTACGTCCTGGCCACCACCGTCGTCGGCCCCAAGCGCTGGATCGACCGGTTCGGCTGGCGGCCGTTGTCGCCGCAGGAGACCGAGAGTCTCGCACTCGTCGGGCGGCGCCTGGGCGAGATGATGGGCATAGCCGAACTCCCCCGCGACTACGCGGACTTCGCCCGCCTCCACGACTCCTACGAGCAGCGGATGTTCGCCTACGACCCGGCCAACCGGCGGGTCGCGGCAGCCACGTTGAGGGTCGTCACCCACTGGTACCCCACCTGGCTGCGCCCGTTGGTGGCGCGCGCCTCCCTCGCCGTGCTCGACGACCCGCTGCTCACCGCACTGGGCTTCCGGCCGCAGCCGCGCCGGGTGCGGACCGCCACCCACCGCGCGTTACGGGCCCGGGCCGCCCTGGTACGCCGGCTGCCGCCCCGGCCCGCCTGGCACCCGTACCGGCCCAAGCCCCGTACGTACCCCTTCGGCTGGACGCTGGACGACCTGGGGCCGCACCGGTCCCACTCCAGGCCGCTGCGGCCACTGTCGGACGAGAACGGCAGCCACCCCTCCTCCGGCGCGAACGGACACCACACCCCACCGGCCGGTGGCGGTCCCACACACCAGGAGCTTCGATGACCGGCACGGACCAGGACGCGGCGCCCCGCCCCGCCACCTTCACCGTCCGCTCCCCCGCCACCGGCGATCCCGTCGGCGAGCACCCGGTCCACGGTCCGGAGGAGGTGGCCGGCGCCGTGGAACGGGCCCGGACCGCCGCGGCCGGCTGGGCCGCGCTCCCCGCGGCGCACCGCCGCGCACACCTGCTGCGGTGGAAGCACCGGCTCGCGTCCTCGCTCGACACCGTCGCGGAGACGATCGCGGCGGAGACGGGCAAGCCGCGCGGCGACGCGGTCCTGGAGGTCGTCCTCACCCTGGAGCACCTGAACTGGGCGGCCCGCAACGCCGACCGCGTGCTCCGACGGCGGCGCGTACGAAGTGGTCTCCTGGCGGCCAACCAGCGGGCCTCCGTGGTCCATCGGCCGCTCGGCGTGATCGGGGTGATCGGCCCCTGGAACTACCCCCTCTACACGCCCATGGGTTCCATCGGCTACGCGCTGGCCGCCGGCAACGCCGTGGTGTTCAAGCCGTCCGAGCACACCCCCGGTACGGGCGCGCTGCTGGCCGAACTCCTGGACGCGGCGGTGCCCGAGCACGCCGGTCTGCTCACCACCGTGACCGGCGCGGCGGCGACGGGTGAGGCGCTGGCCCGCTCGGGCGTCGACAAGGTGGCGTTCACCGGGTCCCCCGGGACCGCGCGCAAGGTCATGGCCGTGTGCGCGGGGTCGCTGACGCCGTTCCTCGCCGAGTGCGGTGGCAAGGACGCGACGATCGTCACGGCCGACGCGGACCTCGACGCGGCGGCCGAGGCAGTCGTGTGGGGCGCGATGAGCAACGCCGGACAGACCTGCGCGGGCGTCGAACGCGTCTACGTCGTACGGGAGGTGTACGACCCGCTGTGCCGCAAGGTCGTCGAGCGGGCCGGTGCGCTCCGGGCCGGTCCCGTACCGGACGCCGTCTACGGTCCGATGACGATGCCCGCCCAGGCGGCCGTGGTCCGGCGGCATGTGGAACAGGCGCTGGCGGGCGGTGCGCGTGCCCTGCTGGGCGACGCGGCCTCGGTCTCGGTCTCGGGCTCCGGGGCGTTCGTCACGCCGGTCGTCCTGGCCGATGTGCCGGAGGACTCGCCGGCGATGACCGAGGAGACCTTCGGGCCGGTCGTGGCGATCAACGCGGTGGCGAGTGCGGACGAGGCGGTGCGGCGTGCCAATGCCTCGCCCTACGCGCTGGCCGCCTCGGTGTTCAGCCGTGACCGGCGGGCCGGTGCGGCGATCGCCGCGCGGCTGCGGGCCGGAGCGGTGTCCGTCAACTCCGTGCTCGGCTTCGCCGGTGTCCCGGCCCTGCCGTTCGGCGGCTCCGGGGAGTCCGGCTTCGGACGGATCCACGGCGCGGACGGGCTGCGGGCGTTCACCGCGCCCCAGTCGGTCACCGTGCAGCGCTTCGCCCCGCCGGTGAACCTGACCTCCTTCAGCACGCCCGCGGCTGCCCGGGAACGCGCGGTCGCGGCGGCGAAGTGGCTGCACCGGCACCGCTGACGGCCCGGAAGGCGCTGGCGATGCGGGGCGATGCGGGCCGTCAGGCGTCCAGGAGCGGGGCGAGATAGCGGCGGGCGAAGGCGCGGGCCTGGTCCTCGTCCTCCATCTCGATGCAGCTCGACGGGTTCAGCAGGAAGGAGACGGCGACACGGACCATGAGTTCGGCGACCGGCCGGGGGTCGGAGTCGCCACGCCCTTCGACCTGCTGGGCGCGGAGCAGATGTGCCGTCAGATAGTCGCAGGTGGCCTCCAGGGAAGGGCCTCCCTGGACGGTCAGATAGGGCAGCACCACCTCCGGTTCGAGGCGCAGCAGGCCACCGAAGAGCGGGTGTGCCCTGGTGTGCCGCAGGGCCACCACGAAGCCTTCGACGACCCGCTCCTGCATGGTCGGCAGGCCCGCCACCGCCGTGTCGAGTGTTTGGAAGAACCTGCTGCCCTCGCGCAGCAGGCAGGCCTCGACCAGTCCGTCCTTGGTCTGGAAGCGGCGGTAGACCGTGACCCTGGAGACCCCGGCCCGCTTGGCGACGTCGTCCATGGAGGAGCGGCGCAGGCCGAACGTCGTGAACTGTTCCAGCGCGGCGTCCAGGATGCGCCGCGCCACCTTTTCCTCCGTCTCCGGGCGGGCGATGGCCCGGGCGAGCAGGGAGTCGTTCGCAGAAGTCGTCATGGTGCTCCTCACGATACCGCCCGAGATCCACCGAAGAGACTGTGAAACACCTACCATCTCTTTGTAACCGTCCGGAACCCGGAGGACCTCATGGGCAGTCGACTCACCCCGGAACAGTCCGACTTCGTCGCGGCGGTCCGCGACTTCGCCAAACGCGAGTGCGGCACGCGTGAACAGCGGGACGAGCTGACCGGGGGCGGCCTCGACCGGCACCACCCCGGCCTCTACGGCAGGCTCGCCGGACTCGGCTGGCTCGGAGTGTGTCTGCCCGAGGAGTACGGCGGTTCGGGCGGCGGAGTGGCCGACGCCTGCCTGTTCCTTGAGGAGACGTCGTACGGAATGGTCCCGGCGGGCGGTTTCGTCACCAGCGTCATCACCGCCAAGGCGTACGAACGGTTCGGCACCGAACGGCAGAAGCGGGAAGTGCTCACGGGTGTCGGGCGGGGCCGGGTCCTCGCGATCGCGATGTCCGAGCCGGGCGCCGGCTCCGACGTGGGGGCGCTCACGTGCCGCGCGCGACGCGACCCGGACGGGGACTGGGTGATCGACGGTCAGAAGACCTGGATCTCGAACGCCCATATCGCCGACAGCATCCTGCTCGTGGCCCGGACCTCCGGGGACAAGCACGCGGGGCTCACCATGTTCCACCTCCCGGCCGACACACCCGGCGTGGAGATCCGGGGCATCGAGACCATGGGCGGGCGCGAGGTGAACGACGTCCACCTCGCCGGGGTCCGGCTGCCCGCCGACGCGGTCGTCGGGGAGGTCGACAACGGCTGGCGGCAGCTGATGGCCGGCCTCGACCACGAGCGGCTCTTCCTGGCCGCCTCCATGCTCGGCCTGGCCCGCCGCGCGTTCGACGACGCCGTCGGATACGTACGCGAGCGTGAGCAGTTCGGCCGTCCCGTCGGCTCGTTCCAGGCCCTGCGCCACCGGATCTCCGACCTCGCCACGGAGATCGAGTGCACCCGGCTGCTGGTGCGCGAGGTGGCCCTGGACTGCGACGCCGAGCCGGAGCGGCGGTTCTCGCGCGAGGCGTCCATGGCCAAGCTCAAGGCCACCGAGACCGCCAAGCGGGCGGCCCTGGAAGGCATGCAGATGATGGGCGGCTACGGCTACGCCACCGAGTACGACATGGAACGCCATCTGCGCGCCGCGGTCGTCTCCACCGTCTACGGCGGGACGAGCGAGATCCAGCGGGACGTGATCGGCAGGACCTACGGGCTCTAGGTCCTGTCGTCAAATTCCCGACGTCCGCCCGTAGGGCGGGCCGGGCGGCGTCTGGTGCGTGCTCTCGGTGTGCCGGGCGGAAGCCCTCATACTGGACGTACTTGGGCTTTCGCCCGGTGCGGCGAGAGGGCGTGCCAGGCGTCGGCCGGCAGGCGGGAATTTGACGACAGGGCCTAGGGCCTGTCTGACTGTTAAATTATTCGCAGGGCTGTCGGAATTTGTTTTAGTGTGTGTAGATCT
>NZ_JBHXTO010000151.1:0-22658 GCF_042677425.1 Streptomyces sp. NPDC127119
CCTTCAGGGCAAAGGCTGGGGCGCAGCCCCGCTTTTGAGGGGCGCGGGGAACTGCGCGAACGGCCCCCACCGGGCAGCAGACGATCGACACGCCGGCCGGCCCCGCCCCTCAGGGGCGCGGGGAACTGCGCGGTCCGCCCCCACCGGGCCGCAGACGGCCAACGCACCCGCCCGCGCCGGCACAGGCGCAGGGCGGCACTCCCCGGCCACCCCCACCCCCACCGGCTGTGGCTGTTGTGGGGCCGGGGTCTCTCGGGGTGGGCGGGCGCGGGGCACAGGGGGCCCGCGGGGCCCTGACGTGGGCCGATGCGGCGCACCGACGGCCACCGCCAGGGACCACGCATCGGCGGGAACCACCCCTGCCGACCACCCCACCCCGCCGGTAGCGTGCTGCCCCCGTCCCGTACGCATCCGTACGAAGGAAACGACCGATGGCCGATACCGGGCAGTACGATCAACGGTACGAACACTACGAAGGCGGAAGCCCCGAGGCGGAACGGCTGGTTTTCGATCGGCTGGCCCGGGAACTGATGGACGTACAGGTGAAGAACCGCCGGGCCGGCGGCGGCGGAACCGCCCGCGCCATCCACGCCAAGGCCCCCCTGGGTGTGGAGAACGCCCGGCTCCGCTTCCACGACGACCTCCCCGCCGCCCTCCGCGTCGGCTTCGCCCGCCCCGGCGCCGACTACCCGGTGACCCTGCGGCTGTCGAACGCGAGCGGCATCCGCCAGGGCGACGGCACCCCCGACCTGCGCGGCGCGGCCCTGCGCGTTCGGGTGTCGGACGAGGAGAGCCATGATCTGCTCGCCACGAGCCACCCCGTGTCGCACGCCCGCGACGCCCGTGAGTTCGTGGCCTTCGCGAAGGCGATGGCAGGCGCCCGGAACCCGCTCCGGAAGGCGTTCGCGCTGCTGGTGAAGCTCCCTCTCGCGGTGGGGTTCGAGACCGCCACCCGTATGCGGCGCAATGTGCAGGCGGCCACCCGACAGACCGTCACCTCGCTTGCCACGCAGACTTATTGGAGCCGCGGCGCGATGCTCTGGGGCGAGGCGGGCCCGGTGCGCTATCTGCTGCGCCCGGCCGCCGGAACCCCGCCGGCTCCCCCGCCCGACCGCCGCGACCCCGACTTCCTGCACCACGAGCTGGCCCGTCGGCTCGCCTCGGCCGATGTCTCCTTCGAGCTGTGCGTGCAGCGGTACGTGGACGAGTTGCGCACCCCGGTCGAGAACACCTCGGTGGAGTGGAAGGACGCGGTCTCGCCGCCGATCCCGGTGGCCCGGCTCACCGTACCCGGCCAGGATCTGGACGAGGCCGAGGCGCGGGCGGCGGCCCGGCGGGTGGAGGACCTGGTGTTCAACCCCTGGTACACCACCGACGACTTCCGCCCCCTGGGCAATCTCAACCGCGCCCGCAAGGCCGCGTACCAGGCGAGCGGCGCGCACCGGCTCGGGCTGCGTTTCGTCACCGAGGAGCCGCTGCGCAACCGGATCCTCGGCCGGCCCGTCGGCGCCGTCCTGACGCGGCTGAACCGGTATGTGCCCTGGCACCGGCTGCCGTTGCAGCTGAGCCTGCTCAACCTGGTGTTCCTGCGGAAGGTGCTGCGCCGGTTCAACCTCATCGACTCCGAGGTGCGCGAGGCCCCGCCCAGGGCGCAGCCCGTACCGCGGCCCATCGAGGAACGGCTGCGTACCGAGCGCTCGTACGACGGGTCGTACAACGATCTGTCCGAGCCGCGGATGGGTGCCGTGGGCGCGGCCTTCGGACGGAATCTGACGCCCGACTACCGGCCCGACCAGTTCGACACGCCCAACCCGGTCACGGTCAGCCGTCAGCTCCTGCGGCGGGACAGCTTCCTGCCCGCGACCTCGCTGAACGTGCTGGCGGCGGCCTGGATCCAGTTCCAGGTGCACGACTGGGTCAACCATCGCAGGTATCCGGCCGGCGGCCCGTCCGTAGAGGTGCCGCTGCCGCCCGGCAGCGACCCCTGGCACAACACGCCGGGCGGGTCGGCGGAGAACGTGATGCGGTTCACCGACAACGAGGGGCTGGCCCAGTCGGGGAACCGCCCGCCGATCCTGTTCGGGAACATGGCCTCGCACTGGTGGGACGGTTCCGAGGTGTACGGCGGCGACGAGGAGACCGCCCGTTTCCTGCGCGAGCCCGACGGCGGCGCCAAACTCCGCCTGGAGGACGGCCACTTGCCGGGGGCTCAGAACGGCATTCCGCTCACCGGGTTCAACGAGAGCTGGTGGATGGGCCTCAGCGCGATGCACACCCTGTTCGCGCGGGAGCACAACGCGGTCTGTGACGCGCTGCGCGCCGAGTACCCGTCGATGGGCGAGGAGCGGATCTACCACACGGCCCGGCTGGTGGTGTCCGCGCTCATCGCGAAGATTCACACGGTGGAGTGGACCCCGGCGATCCTCGCCACCAAGGCGATCGACATCGGCCTGAAGACCAACTGGCAGGGTCCGCCGAAGAATTGGCTGAACCAGCTGGGGCTGTGGCTGCTGGAGGCGCACTCGCTCAAGGGCATCCCCCAGACGATGCCGGACCACCACGGGACGCCGTACTCGCTGACCGAGGACTTCGTCACGGTGTACCGGATGCATCCGCTGGTCCCCGACGACTTCGAGCTGCGCGAGCACCACTTCGGGCACCGGCTGGAGACGGTCGGGTTCATGGACATCCAGGGCGGCGCGGCCGAGTCGCAGATCCGCAAGACGGGGCTCGCGAACGCGCTGTACTCGTTCGGGATCGCCCACCCCGGCGCGATCACCCTGCACAACTACCCGCAGGCGCTGCAGCGGTTCGAGCGGGACGGCGAGATCATCGACCTGTCGGTGGTGGACCTCGTACGGACCCGGCGGCGGGGTGTGCCGCGCTACAACGACTTCCGTGAGGGTCTGCACAAGCAGCGCATCCGTTCCTTCGAGGAGCTGACGCAGAGCACCGAGTCGCTGGCGCGGCTCAAGGAGGTGTACCGCTCGGTCGACGAGATCGACACGGTGGTGGGCCTGTTCGCGGAGAACCCGCCGACGGGCTTCGGCTTCAGCGACACGGCCTTCCGCATCTTCATCCTGATGGCGACGCGGCGTCTGCAGAGCGACCGCTTCCTGACCGTCGACTACCGGCCCGAGGTCTACACGCCGCTCGGTATCGACTGGGTCGAGAAGGGCGGCATGGACTCCGTCGTCCTGCGGCACTGCCCGGAGCTGGCGGCTCTGCTGCCGCGCGACGCGAGCGCCTTCGCGCCCTGGCGGGCGGTCCGCCCGACGGACGACGGCGACGCCAACGGCACCGGCACCGGCACCGGAGGCAACGGTGAGCCGGGCTGAGCACCGCTCCGGACACCCGGGGCTCGACGATCTGCTGGCGCGGCCTCTTCTGGAGACCCTGTGGCGCCGCCGCACCCACCGGGTCAGCCGCGGCGCGTCGGTGCCGGCCGGTTCCATGAGCCACCGCTCCACGCACAGTCCGCAGCCCCTGTCGGAGCTGGAGGAGGCGGTGCTGATCGCGCTGACCGGCGCCAGCGGGCTGACCATGCCGGACCGGCCCTTCGACGATCCGCGGGACGGCAAGCCCATCATGGCCAAGCCCAATCTCACGATGGCGGGCCGGACCGCGGGCAGCCCGGACAACGCGCAGGGCACCCACTTCTTCATGATCAACGACTCGGGCACGTACTACCTGCGCAAGCTGGAGCCCGCCCCGCACGAGCCCTTCGACGCCGCCACGCTGGTCGCGAGGGCCCACCGGGCCAAGGTGCGGATCCTGGACCACCGCCTCGACGTCGCCGAGGGGATGCGCGACTTCCCGGCGTACCTCGACTCGAACCGGTTCCTGTCCAACCTGCCCGGCAGCACGCTGTTCCTGCCGGTGGTCGACCTGTCCCACCAGTACGTCAACGCGCTGATGTACCTGCTCACGCAGCCGGACGGGGCCCGCCCGACCTTCGTCGACGACCGCAACCTCTACCGCCCCGCCGGGGTACGGAAGTGGGTACGCAACGGCTTCCTGAACGGCGACCTGAAGCTGCCGCTGGGCGCGCTCGGCCCGATGCGCACCCAGATCGAGGCGGACCTGCTCCTGCAGAACCTGATGCTCACCGCCGAGGCGATGGGCCTGGGCGCCTGGATCCACGCCTCGATCAACCCGCAGATCGCCCTGGGCGACCCGAAGTTCTCGAAGGCGTACGGCCGGATGCTCGGTTTCACCTTCGTCACCCCGCGCTGGCGGCTCGCCGACGTGTGGCGCTGGCACGTACCGCTGCCGAAGTACGCGAACCTGCGCTCGCACCCGGTGGGTCTCACCTCCCCGGAAGGCGAGCCCCTGATCGAGGCCGCCTGCCCGCCCGCGCACCCGTCGATGTCGGCGGCCGTGGACGCGGTCATCGAGGCCAAGTTCGGGCCCGGCGGCACGTACACGGACAAGGAGGTCTTCACCCGGATCTACAAGGAGGACTACGGGCAGCGCTATCTCGCCGAGGCCAGTGAGTACGAGTCACGGGTCGTGGACTGCGCCCGTGACGTGTGCGAGTACGTCATCGCGACGCACCGGCGGTTCCCCGCGCACACGGACGCGATCCATGTGCCGGGGGTCTGGCTGCAGGCGCACCACGTCGAGGAGGAGTACTACGACCGCTTCTTCGTGAACGGTCTGACGCCGGCGCACCGCGAGCACTCCGGCGTCTGGGACGGCTGAACCCCCTTCGTCGCGGGGCCAGGGGCCAGGGACGGGTCTTGGCAAGGCAGGTCAGGGAGGTCAGGTCAGGTCACGCCAGCGGTGGTACGACGCAGTCGATGAGACAGGGGCCGGGCTCTTCCAGGGCCCGGCCCAGCAGGACGGCGAACTGCTCGGCGGTGACGGCCCGTTCGGCGGGTACGCCCATGCCGCGGGCCAGGGCCACGAAGTCCAGGTCGGGACGGGACAGGTCGAGGAGATCGCCGGCCCGGGGGCCCGCGGCGGTCGCGCCGACGGACCGGAGCTCCAGATTGAGGACCGAGTACGCGCGGTTGTCGAAAAGCACGACGGTGACGTGGAGCTGCTCGCGGGCCATGGTCCACAGCGCCTGAAGCGTGTACATGGCGCTGCCGTCCGCCTCCAGGGCGAGTACGGGCCGGTCGGGCGCGGCGAGCGCGGCGCCGACGGCCGCGGGCAGCCCCTGTCCGATGGCTCCGCCGGTGAGGCTGAGCCAGTCGTGGGGTGGGGCACCCGCCGTCGCGGCGGGCAGCCAGATACCCGAGGTGTTCGCCTCGTCGACGACGATCGCGTGTTCCGGGAGCAGCGCGCCGATCGCCGCGGCGGCGCTCTCGCCGGTCAGGGCCCCGGTGGGCCGTTCGGGCCGCAGGGGCGCCTGCGGGATGGGGGTCACGTCGCTCTTCACCAGCTCCGCGAGCGCCTCGAGCGAGGCCGTCACGTCCTCGGTCCCGAGGGACGCCGACAGCACCTGGCACCCGTCCGGGACGATCCGGCCATTCTGCCCCGGATACGCGAAGAACGTCACCGGCTCGGCCGCTCCGGCGAGCAACAGCACGCGTGTGCCCGCCAGTTGGGCGGCGGCGTCCGCCTCCCGGTAGGCGAGCCGGCCGACCGCGGGCAGTCCCGCGCCGCGTTCCAGCCGGGCCGGGAAGGTCTCGCACAGCAGCCGGGCGCCGGTGGCGGCGGCGACCCGGGCGGCGGCGCGCAGCCCGCGCCCGTGCGTGGCCGCGCCGCCGAGGAGCAGCGCGGCGGGCCCGGTGGAGCGCAGCGCCCCGGCCGCCTCCTCGACGGCCGCCGCGGACACGGCTCCGGGGCGCGGCCCGGTCCGTACGGGCGGCCGGCCGGACTTGCCCGCCTCCGACCAGGACACGTCGGCGGGCACCAGCAGGGTCGCCACCGACCCGGGCGGCCCGTACGCGGCGGCGACCGCCTCGGACACGTCGCTCGCGAGGTCGGTGGCGCGATACGTACGCCGGGTCCAGCCCGAGACGGTACGCGCGAGCGACCCGATGTCGGACTCCAGGGGCGCGTCGAGCCGTTTGTGGTGCAGGGCGTGGTCGCCGACGACGTTCAGGACGGGGGTGCCGGCGCGGCGGGCGTTGTGCAGATTGGCCAGGCCGTTGGCGAGTCCGGGGCCCAGGTGCAGGAGTGTCGAGGCGGGTTTGCCCGCCATGCGCCCGTAGCCGTCGGCCGCGCCCGTGGCCACGCCTTCGAAGAGGCAGAGCACTCCGCGCAGGCCCGGCACCTCGTCCAGGGCGGCCACGAAGTGCATCTCGGAGGTACCGGGGTTGGCGAAACACACCTCGACGCCCGCGTCCACGAGGCCTTCCACGAGGGTCTGCGCTCCGTTCGGCATGACGGTCCGCCTCCGCTGCTCGTGCCTGTCAGGGTGTGCGCCTGCCAGTCTCACCAGCTTCGGAACGGGGCGTCAGTCAGAATTCCGGACATCCGGACCGCTGCGGGGCCGCGTGACCGGCCGCCCCGGCTCAGCGCACGGGCCTCCGTACGTGCTGTGCCGCCAGCCGTACCGGGGCGTTCTGGGCGCCGTAACCGCGGTAGCCACCGTCGCGCTGGACCAGTTCGAAGAAGACCCGGCCGATCGTCTCCGTGTAGCAGTGCCGGAAGGCGCCGTCCGCGTCCCGGTCGTAGAGGATGCCGAGTTCCCGGAAGGTCTCCAACTCACCTTCGTCGAACTCGTACTTGGCCGCGAGGTCGTCGTAGTAGTTGGCGGGGATGGTCAGCAGCCGGCCGCCCGCGGCCCGGAAGCGGCGGGCCGCCGACACGAGGTCGTCGGTGGCGAGCGCGAGGTGCTGGGCGCGGTCGGCGTCGTCGGCACTCGGGGCCGGACCGACACCGAGGGCGATACGGACGCTGCCGTCGGCGTTGGTGACGGCCCGGCTGCGCAGAAGCCCGTACGGATCGGCGACGTCCACGCTCTCCAGGGCGCCGAGCCCCAGCACGCTGCGATGGAAGAGCGCGGCCTCGTCGAACTGGTGCCAGGGCTGGGTGAGGGCGAGGTGATCGATGCGGTGGAGGCCACCGGGGGTGGCCACAGCATGCTCAACGGGCTCTGCGGGCTCTGCGGGCTCTGCGAACTGCGCAGACTGTGCGGGCTGTGCGGGCTCCGCGGGCACGAAGTCGCGTGTCCAGTCGGGCAGTCCGGGGCGGCCGGTGGCGCAGAAGAAGAGTTCCGTGCCGTCGGGTGCGGCGACGGCGTCCAGAGGCACGTCCTCGGGGGTGCGACGGCGCGGCAGCACGGGGGCGAGCAGCGCTTCGGCCCGCTTGGCCGCGCCCGCCGGGTCCGGTGATTCCAGCCCGACGGCGGCGAGTTGCGTACCGTCGCGGCGGGCGCCCGGACCGGTGTTGAGCAGCACACGGGCCTCGCCCTGCTGCCACAGGTCGACCGGTTTGCCGCGGTGCCGGGCGGTCCGGGTGAACCCGAGTGCTTCGAGGAGTTCCGAGATCGGTTCGACGTCGGGGCTGACCAGTTCGGCGAAGGCGATGCCGGTCGGCACGACGGGCGCGGGCGGCGCGGTGAGGCCGACGCTCTCCTGCAGCACGAGCAGCGAGCGCTGCGCGTCGACGGCGGTCGGCCCGGCCTCGGCCTGCCGGAAGACGTCGTTGAAGACTTCGAGGGAGAGCGGCCCCTGGTATCCGGCCTTGATCACCTGCCGGAGGAGCCCGGCGATGTCGAAGCCGCCCTGTCCGGGGAAGCAGCGGTAGTGGCGGCTCCACTGCAGGACGTCCATGGCCATCAGAGGCGCGTCGGCCAGTTGAAGGAAGAAGATCTTCTCGCCGGGAATCTCCGCGATCCCTTCGAGATCCCTGGGATCGGAGGTGCGGGCGAGGATGTGGAAACTGTCGAGGCAGGTGCCGAGCGCCGGGTGGTCGGCGGCTTCGACGATGCGCCAGGCGTGGTCGTACGTGCTGACGTGCCGGCCCCACGCCAGGGCCTCGTAGGCGACGCGGATGCCGTGGCTTTCGGCGAGTTCGGCGAGCCTGCGGAGGTGGAAGGCGGCGAGCGCGTCGTCGTCGACGGCGAGGGGCGAGACGCTGGAACACACCAGGACGGTGTCGGCGCCGAGCCGCTCCATGAGCCGGAACTTGTGCTCGGCGCGGCGCAGATTGCGCCGGAACTCGTCCGGCGGGACGGCCTCGATGTCACGCATCGGCTGATAGAGATCGATGCTCAGCCCGAGATCGGCACACCGCGCCCGAATCTCCTCCGGCGCGAGAGGGCTGGCCAACAGGTCGTTCTCGAAGACCTCGACCCCGTCGAACCCGGCCCGAGCGGCAGCGGTGAGCTTCTCGGTCAGGGCCCCACTGAGACAAACGGTCGCGATGGACGTACGCACGTCAATCCCTTTCCACTCGCAGTTCACAACAAGGCTGAGGCCGGGCCCCGTAAGGGGCGCGGGGAACTGCGCGCCCAGCCCCCACGGACCCGCAGACGGCATACGGCGTGCCGGGGCAGATCCCGTCCGTCTTTCACCCGCGGACGCGTGGGGGTGGGCCGCGCCGTTCCCCGCGCCCCTTACGGGGCCCCACGCACCCGCAGCGGGTGCACGGGCCGCCACGGCAGGCGCCGTCCCGCTTTCGTCCGCGGACGCGTGGGGGCGGGCCGCGCCGTTCCCCGCGCCCCTTACGGGGCCCGGAGTGCCCCGGCTCCGGCCAGCTCGGAAATATCCAGCAACATCCGCGAAGCGTCCGCGTCCCGGCCCGTGAACAACCGAAACGCGTCCGCGGCCTGGAAGGCGGCCATCCCCCCGCCGTCGAGCACCGCACACCCCACCCCCCGGGCGACCCGCAGCAACTCGGTCTCCAGCGGCCGGTAGACCACCTCGGCCACCCACAGCCCCGGCCGCAGCAACTCCGCCGCGAACGGCAGCCCGGGATGCGCGGCCATCCCCATGGGCGTGGCATGCACGACGCCGTCGGCCCCGGCGAGCAGCGCGGGCAGCCGCTCCGGACCACCGGCGTCCACCCGTCCCGCCCCGAACTGCCGGTTCAGCTGCGCGGCCAGCGCCCCGGCCCGGTCCGGCAGCGCGTCCACCACGGTGACGGACCCCGCCCCGAGCGTCAGCAGGGCGTGCGCGACGGCGGCCCCCGCGCCTCCCGCGCCCAGCTGCACCACCCGCTCCAGCCGAGCGTCGGGCAGCCCGCGCGCGAAGCTCGCCGCGAACCCGGTGACATCCGTGTTGTGCCCGATCGCGCGCCCGCCGGCGAAGACGACGGTGTTCACCGCGCCGAGCGCCTCGGCCTGCGGGGAGAGCGCGTCCAGGTGCTCGATGACGAGCTGCTTGCAGGGATGGGTGATGTTCAGCCCGTCGAAACCGAGGTCGCGGGCGGCCCGTACCAGGTCGCCCACCGCCTCCGGCGCGACACCGAGCGCGTCGATGTCGATGAGCCGGTACAGACAGCGCAGGCCCTGCCGGTCGGCCTCCCGCTCGTGCAGGGCCGGGCTGAGGGACGGGCCGATGCCCGCGCCGATCAGTCCGACGAGATACGAGTCCTTGACCACGGCGACCACGACGGACCTCCCGAGCAGCTCACTAATGTACGAACCAGTACGTTAGCTATACCAGCATCCCGCGACCACGGAAAGGGGCGCCGGACACCCGGAGCCGTGCGCCGCCGCCTGCTTCTAGAATCGCGGGGCACCGGCCCCTCGCCCGAGAGACCCCGAAAGAGCCGGAAAGAACCCGAAGGAACCCGATGACCAGCGTCGAAGAACCGGCAAGGCCGAACGGACGCATCCGTGACGCCGCCCGCACGAGGGCCGAGATCCTCGACGTGGCGACCCGGGAGTTCGCCCGGGCCGGCTACGACGGGGCGCGGGTCGACGAGATCGCCGCCCGCACCCGGACCACGAAGCGGATGATCTATTACTACTTCGGCGGCAAGGAGCAGCTGTTCACCGCCGTGCTGGAGCGGTCGTACGGCGTCATCCGTGAGGCGGAGCAGGGGCTCGACGTCGAACATCTGGACCCGGTCGCGGCCATCAGGCGGCTGGCGGAGCTGACCTTCGACCACCACGAGGCGCACCCGGACTTCATCCGCCTGGTCAGCATCGAGAACATCCACGGAGCCGCGCACATCGCCGGGTCCGAGAAGCTCGGCAGGATCGGCTCGCCCGCGCTCGACGTGATCCGCCGCATCCTGGAGTCGGGGCGGGAGTCGGGCCTGTTCACGGCCGACGTCGACGCCGTGGACCTGCACGCGATGATCAGCTCGTTCTGCTTCTTCCGGGTCGCCAACCGGCACACGTTCGGCGCGCTGTTCGGCCGCGACCTGGTCGACCCCGCGCAGCGCGAGCACTACCGGAGCATGCTCGGCGACATGGTCATCGCCTATCTGACGGCGGACCGCACGGCCGACTGAGCATCGGCAAGATCCTTCGGCACGACCTCTTGACACCCGGGAAACGTGAGCGCAACATCCGTATCCAGCCACTACTAACTATCTAGTGGGTTCATTAACCGGGCAGCATCCCGGCACGGCGGTCCCACCACCCCAGGGCCCCGCCGCCTCTCCCCTCTGCTTCGCTCATCGCTCACTCCGCTCACCGCCCTCCTCCCGCTCACTCCGTCTACGTTGGAGTTCCCCCGAAGGAGCACCGCCGTGTCCGTCCCCGCAGCACCCCTCGACGCGCCACCGGGCCAGCCGAGGAAGGCCGCGACAGCCGCCTGGATCGGCAGCGCGCTGGAGTACTACGACTTCTTCATCTACGGGAGCGCGGCAGCGCTGATCTTCCCGGAGGTCTTCTTCGACGAGTCCGACCCGGCCACGGCGACCCTGCTGTCGCTGGCCACGTTCGGGGTCGCGTACGCGGCCCGCCCGGTCGGTGCCCTGTTCCTCGGGCACTTCGGCGACAAGGTCGGCCGCAAGAAGATCATGGTCTTCACGCTGATCCTGATGGGCCTGTCGACGTTCCTCATCGGCTGTCTGCCGACGCGCGACCAGGTCGGCACACTGGCGCCGGTACTGCTGGTCCTGTGCCGGGTCCTGCAGGGCATCTCGGCCGCGGGCGAGCAGGCCAGCGCCAACTCCATGTCCCTGGAACACGCGCCACCGGACAAACGCGGCTTCTTCACCAGCTTCACGCTCAGCGGCACCCAGGGCGGCCAGCTGCTCGCCACGCTGGTGTTCATCCCGGTCGCCGCGATGCCCGAGGACCAGCTGCTCGCCTGGGGCTGGCGCATCCCGTTCTGGATGAGCATCGCGGTCGCCGTCGTGGGCTACGTGATCCGCCGCACCCTCCAGGAGACGCCGACCTTCACACAGCAGGCCGCCACCGAGGGCGTCGCGAAGATGCCCCTCGCCGTGCTGATGCGCGAGCACTGGGCGGACGTCCTGCGGGTGGTCGCGGCGGCCCTGGTCGCCTCGGTCAGCACGATCTTCACGGTGTGGGCGCTGGCCTACGCGACCAGTGACGCGGTCGGCATGGACCGCACGTCGATGCTGTGGGTGAGCGCGCTGGCCAACCTGGTCGCGCTCGGCGCGATCCCGCTGTGGGCCACCCTGTCCGACCGCATCGGCCGCCGCCCGGTCTTCCTGATCGGCGCCGCGGGCAGCGGCGTACTGATGTTCCTCTACCTGTGGGCGATCTCCACGGGCTCGTACCCGCTGGTCCTGGTCCTCGGCATCGTCACCTTCGGTGTCGTCTACAGCGCCGCGAACGGTGTCTGGCCGTCCTTCTACGGAGAGATGTTCTCCACCCGGGTCCGCTTGTCGGGCATGGCCATCGGCACGCAGATCGGCTTCGCGATAGCGGGTTTCGCGGTGACGTTCGCCGCGCAGATCGCGGGCCCGGACGGCGACGACTGGCTGTCGGTGGCCCTGTTCACGGCCGCACTGTGCGTCCCCCCGGTGATAGCCGCACTGACGGCCCGAGAAACCCACAAACTCCCCACGGCCCAACTGGGCGAGCGAATCCGTCAGGAGTCACCGGACGTACTGAGCCCGTCCGGCGTTTGAGGACCGGGGGCACTCTCAGCCCGTCCGGCGTCTGAGGACCGGGGGTTCGGGGGCTGGCCCCCGAGTCAGTGACGGGACGGGTAGGGGCGGCGGGGGCGAAAACCCCTCGGCCACCCCCACCCACCCCCTCCCCCTCAGCTCCCCCCGGAGACCAACGTGAGCCCCGGCTCCCCCAACGCATCCGCCACCCCGAGCACAGCGGTGAACACCCCCGCCCGCACCACGACCCCCTCCCCCTCAACGCGCTCACACACCACACTCAACGGCTCGGCAGCCACAGCCCCGTACCGCACGGCGAACACGTCAAGCCCCTCGGGCGAGTCAGCCGAGACGCCCACCTCCAGCGCACTGGTCACCCGCACATGCCGCCACCCGGCATCAGGATTCCCGTACCCCCGAGGATCGGCGGCCAGAGCGAACGCGGCCTGCTGCTGGGTGAGTTCGCTCCGCGCGTCGAAGGAATCCGCACCACCCCGCTGCGGATGGGTGAGCCGCAGTTCCCCGACCGCCGCGACGAGCGGAAGGTCGGCCACCCGCCGGAACCGGTCGCCGTCGGCGGTGACGTACGGCATCCCCGCGAGCAGATACCGCTCCCCGCCGAGCCGTTCGACGATGACGGTCATCCACAGCCGCGTGCCGTCGGTGACGTACAACGACCGTACGTGGCGCAGCACATGGTCCCGCCCGACGACGGGCTTGGTCACGAGTTTGGCGGCCAGCCCACCGACACGATGGTCCGCGACCCGCACCGCGCCCATCGGACGGCACAGCAGGAAGCCGTCCGAGGCGACGCCGATGACGGGCCCGAAGCCGTGCTGCCGGTTGACGGCGGCGGCGATGAGTGCCGTACCGCCGGCCTCGATCACCGAGGGGGTCATCCGGTCGTCGAACGACACCGTGACGGTCCCGGAGCGCAGTTGGTGGCAGGCGGGTGCCGTGCTCGGGGCGCGGTGCCAGCCCGGGGTGTCCTGGATCTGCCAGACGAGCATGAACGCGAAGTGCCCGTCGACGCCTCCGTCGGCCCCGACCGCGTGCCGGCCCCAGCGCGAGTCGCCGGCGTAACGGCCGATGTCCGCGCCGATACGGCGCCCGAAGTACCGCAGCCCGAGCACGGATTCGAAGGCGGAGTGCTGCTCGCTGTAGCGCGGCCCGCCGATGTCGAAGCCGCTCCCGCACACCCGCGCGTCGATGTAACGGGCGAGTGTGTCGCCGTCCTGGGCGAAGACCTCCTCGCCGCTGACCCGGTGGGCCTGGGCGAGGAAGGACAGGGAGATGGGCCCGTAGTTGTTGTCGTACGCGCCCCCGTGCTCGGGAGGCAGCGCCGCCCCCCGGTCCCGTACGCGCCGGGCCCGGATCTCGTCGAGGTACAGCCGCAGGGCCCGCTGCCGGACCGACTCCCCCTCGTCGGGCGGGAGATGGCGGGCGAGCATCAGCCCGCCGACCACACAGCCGATGGCCTGGTTCGCGGCGTCCTGCGGGTTGAAGACCGTGGCCTCGGTCAGCCAGCGCCAGTATCCGCCCGCAACACCCAGGAGTTCGCGGTACTGCTCGTCGTCGACAAGCCCGCCGGAGGACGTGTCGAGGACGTTGACGGCCTGGAGCAGCGCCCACACCGTGCTCGGCCAGTCCCCGATGGGATGCGCGCCGGGCTCCAGCACGTAACGGGCGTACGGGAGACCGGAGTCGCGTGCCGTCAGGTTCGGGTAGCCGGGGTTGTCCTCGGTGAAGACGCGCTCGCGCAGATGGAAGCGGAGGCTGCGGCGCACGGCCTCCGGCAGGCGCGGGTCCTTGGTGCGCTGCCAGGCGAGCGCGAGCAGGGAGGTGATGCCGAGCGAGGTGTCGCCGATGTCCTCGCCCGCGGCCGGGTGCTCAAGGTTGCCCTCGGGAGTGAGCCGGGCCAGGGCCGTCTCGGTGACACCGGTCAGTACGGCGTCGTACGCGGCCGGTTCGTCCGCGAGGTCGTGCAGCGGGCCGCGCTGGTGGAGGAGGTGCACGTACGTCTAGCCCTTCATACCGGAGGTGGCCAGGCCTTCCACGAGCCGCTTCTGGAAGATCAGGAAGCAGATGAGGGTGGGCAGCAGGGCGAGCGTCGACATGGCGAACATCGCGCCGTACGACGAGCCGCTCGTCTGGTCCAGGAACAGGGTCAGTCCGAGGGGGACGGTGAACTTGTCGTTCTGCTGGAGGTAGACGAGCTGGTGCAGGAAGTCGTCGTACGTCCAGATGAAGGTGAAGATCGTGGTGGTGACGAGGGCCGGTTTCATCAGGGGCAGGATGATCTTCCAGTAGATCTGGAAGGGGTTGGCTCCGTCCATCATGGCCGCCTGGTCCAGCTCACGCGGGATGGACCGGATGAACTGGACCATGAGGAAGATGAAGAAGGCGTCCACCGCGAGGAACTTCGGCACGATCAGCGGCAGGTACGTGTTGATCCAGGTCAGGTTGTAGAAGATCGTGTACTGCGGGATCAGCACGGCCTGGGTGGGCAGCATCAGGGTGCCGAGCATCAGGCCGAACCAGATCTTCTTGCCGCGGAACTCGAAGCGCGCGAAGGCGTAGGCGGCCAGCGAGCACGAGACGACGTTCCCGATCACCGCGCCGATCGTGACGATCAGCGAGTTGGTGATGTAGAGGGAGAAGGAGTTGCCGGAGCCGCTCCAGCCCTCGGAGTAGTTCTCGGGGCGCAGCGAACCGGGGACGAGCCCCGGCTGGGTGAAGATCTCCGTGTCGGGCTTGAGCGAGCTGCTCAGCATCCACAGCAGCGGATAGAGCATGACGATCGCCACGCCGATGAGCACGGTGTGGATGAAGATGCGGCGCGATCCGGTGGCCGAACGCAGATTCCGCAGCGATGGCTTCGGGTTCCGCGGCGGCGACTTCGAGGGCCGGGTCGGGGTGATGGCGGACATGGGATGGAAGGCTCCTCGCTCAGACGTCGGTCCGGCGTCGGTCGGACGTCGGTCGTCGTCGGACGTCAGTCGTCGTAGTGGACCCAGTAGCGGCTGGCGATGAAGTTGACCGCCGTGAACCCCGCGATGACCAGGAACAGCACCCAGGCGAGCGCCGAGGCGTATCCCATCTGGAGGTCGGTGAAGCCCTTCTTGTACAGGTAGAGGCTGTACAGCATGGTCGAGTTGAGGGGTCCGCCGGAGCCGTTGCTGATGACGAAGGCGGGGGTGAACGTCTTGAACGCGTCGATGATCTGCAGGACCACGTTGAAGAAGACGATCGGTGTCAGCAGCGGCAGGGTGATCCTGAAGAACCGGGTGACGGGTGTGACGCCGTCGATCGCGGCGGCCTCGTACACGTCCTTCGGCAGTTGCTTGAGGCCGGCGAGGAAGATGACCATCGGGGTGCCGAACTGCCAGACGGCCAGCAGGATCAGCGTGTAGATCGCGGTGTCGGGGCTGGAGATCCAGTCCTGGCCCTCGATGCCGAACCAGGCGAGGAAGTCGTTGAAGAGGCCGTCGCCGCCGAAGACCTGCCGCCACACGATGGCGATGGCCACCGCGCCGCCGAGCAGGGACGGCAGATAGAAGGCGGCGCGGTACAGACCGATGCCCCGCAGGTCGCGGTTGAGCAGCATCGCCACACCGAGGGCGAGGGCCAGTTTGAGCGGCACCGAGACGACGACGTACAGCAGGGTGGCGTGCACCGAGTCCCAGAAGACCGGGTCCTGGGTGAACATCTTGTCGTAGTTGTCCACCCCGACCCACCGCGCGGGCGTCAGCAGGTCGAAGTCGGTGAAGGACAGATACAGCGAGGCCAGCATCGGATAGATCGTCAGCCCGAACAGGCCGATGAACCAGGGAGCCAGGAAGGCGTACGGCCACCAGCCCCCGCCCCGCCGTCTGGCGAGCCGGCGGCGCATACGGTCACGCTCCCGCTGGTCGGACGGGGCCACGGAAGCACCCTGCTCCCCGACGACCTCGTCACTCTTGGCGGCGGTCATACTCATCTCTCCCTGACCCTCTCGCATCATGCTTTCGTACAGCGAAGGCTGAGCCGCCCCCTGCGAAGCCGGCCACGGCTCCAGCGCCTTCGAGGCGCGGGCAGGGGGCGCGGGCACCAGCACTCTCAGCGCCCCGGCCACCGACGCCTTCAGCGGCGCGGCCACGGGCGCCTTCAGGGGCGCGGGGAACTGCGCAGTCTTTCAGGGGCGCGGGGAACTGCGCGACCGGCCCCCACCGGCCCGCAGCTCCGAACACAACCCCAGCCGAACCGAACCCTCAGCCCCCAAGAATCCCCGCGGACTGGTCGAAGAACGCCCCGAGCTGCGCCTTGATCGACTTCTTCCCGAAGGCCACCGCCAGGTTCGACTGGAACAGCAGATCCCAGATCTGATCGGCCCCCTGCGGCGGAGGCGCGGGCGCCGCAAGCGCATCGCCCGCCTTCCCGACCCGCTGCGCGATGTAGTCCGCGTTGGCCATGTTCAGCTTGTCCGTCTCGGTCAGCCCCGAGGCGATCAGCCCCCGCGCCTTCTCCGTCGGCGGAATCCCCCGCAGCAGCTGCATGTCCTTGATCGCGGTCTCGTCCTGCGCGAAATACGACATGATCTTCACCGAGTCGGCGACCTTCTTGCTGGCCTTCGTCGCGCTCAGCAGCACACCGCCGTTGACGAAGTTGCCCTCGCGGGCCCCGGAGAAGTCGCCCTGCGGAGTGGGCAGGAAGTCGAGCTGCGCGTCGGTGATGGAGCCGCCCGCGCCGTACACACCGGAGTCGAAGGTGAACAGCGCCTTGCCGATGACGACCGCGTTCTTGGTGAGGTCGTTGTGCGCGGCGGAGGTGATCGCGGGCGGCGGGGAGGCGTTGGCCTTGCGCATCCCGGCCCAGAACTCCCACCACTCCTGGAGGGTGTCCGCGGTGAAGCCGAGCTTCTTGCCGTCCTCGGTGAAGAAGGTCTCGCCCTTCTCCCGCGCGAAGACCTCGAAGCACTGGAGGGTGGAGCCGCCGCCGTCGTCGACGCCGTAGATCTTGCCGCCGCTCTTCTTGTGGACCTCGGTGCCGATCTTCTTCAGGTCGGCCCAGGTCCATTCGCGGTCGGGCAGCTCCAGGCCGAGCTTCTCCAGGCCGGTGCGGTTGACGGTGAGCTGGTTGACGCCGATGCCGGACGGCACCCCGTAGAGCTTGCCGTCGACGGTGCCCGCGGCGAGGAGCGTCTTGGAGAACCCGGTGAGGTCCAGGCTCTTGCCGACGTACGAGTCGATCGGGGCGAGGACACCCTTGCGGGCGTACTGCGCGACCAGCGCGGTGTCCATCTGCAGCAGGTCGGGGGCGCTGCCGCCGGCGATGTTGGTGTTGAACTTGTCGAAGTACCCGTCGTAGCCGGAGTAGGTCGGCCGGATCTTGATCTTCGGGTTCTTCTTCTGGAAGGCGGCCAGCACCTTCTTGTAGGCCGCGTGCCGGTCGTCGCTGCCCCACCAGATCATGGTCAGGTCGCTGCTGGTGCTGCCGGCGCCGGTGCCTCCGCTGCAGGCGCTCAGCGAGGGGCCGAGCGCGCCGGCGACTGCGATGCCGCTCGCGGAGCGGAACAGGGTTCTGCGCGAGATCTGGTGACCCACCGGGTCCTCCTGAATGTGCGTAACGGATCCCCTGGCCGTCGAGCGGCTCGGGTCTTTGTCCCTGGGGTGAGGCCTTCCGGCGTGCGGCCTCGCCCGGCCGCATCGCTCTGACGAGTGGGGGTCCCCGGCCGGGGTCCGCCGTCACATTCGCGTGGTCCGCCGGGAGAGCGGGCGGGGCGGCGCCCGGGTGGGGCGCCTCCCGGCCGACGGCTCGGGGAGGGAATGTGACGACAGGCCTTGGAGGCCGTAGCCGCACGAGCGCGCCCTCGCACGGCTGCCGTACGTCGTGTACGGCGGGACGCCTCACCCAGGGCCGGGTCCCGCCGGCCATGGAAAGCGCTTGTCCGGACATTGGCAGACCCGCGGCTGACCCGTCAATGCTTGACTCGCACCCCACCGGTCACGGTTTCGATTCCATGGGCCACGGCGAGGCGGCTCGCACCGGCCACGGTGCCGCTGTCGCCGACCATGCTGCTGACCACCTCGGTGGGCCAGCTGAGCCGCGCCAGTTCGTCCCGTACACCGGGCAGGAGCTGCGGAAACGCGCCGATCGCGCCCCCCAGCACCATCAGCCCCGGATCCAGTACCGCGACCACCGCGGCGGCCAGCCGGCCGATGTCGGCGGCGTGGCGGCCGACCACGGCACGGGCGGTGGAGTGGCCCTCCTCGGCGAGGGCGAAGAGCTTCTCGGGGGTACGGGGGCAGGGGCCGTCGGCGCCCCGCCAGGCCTCCGCGGCCCGGCGCAGGAGCGAACGGGAACCCATGCGCTCCTCCAGGGCCTCCCGGCGCGGTTCACGGCCGTCGTCCCACGGGTAGGGCAGCCGGGCCAGCTCGCCCGCGGCCCCGTTCGCGCCGCGCAGCACCCGGCCGCCGATGACGATGCCGAGGCCGATCCCCACACCGATCCGCAGATAGCCGAACGAGTCACGGCCGCGGGCGGCGCCCTGGTGCAGTTCGGCGAGTGCGGCGCAGTTGACGTTGTTCTCCAGGTGGACGGGGACCTCCGGCGGCAGCGCGACCGCCATGGCGTCGAAGGCGGGGCCCGCCTTCTCGGTCGCGGGGCGCATCCCGGTGCCGTCCCGGTCCCGTGCGGTGACGTCTCCGACGGCGACGACGACGGCGCGCAGCGGGGCTCCGGCGGGCAGGGCGCCGAGGACCGCCCGGACCGTGCCGGCGGAGTCCGCCCGCGGTCCGGTGCCCCGGGCGAGCAGGGTGCCGTCCAGGGCGCAGCCGCGTACCTGGGTGTGGGTGGGACCGAGATCGACGGCGAGCACGGCGCCCGCGGCCGGGCCCAGGCCGTAGACGGCGGCGGAACGGCCGGTGCCGCCGGAGGCGGTGCCGGAACAGGCGGCCAGCTCGGCGCCCTCGAGTTCGGCCACGGCGGTGGAGACGGTCGGTTTGGACAGACCCGCGCCGGCCGCCAGCTGGGGGCGGGTGGCGGTGCCCGTCGCGGCCAGTACGGCGAACACCGCGCGGGCGCTCTCGCTCAGGTTCATGCTCTCCCTCAGGTCATGCCGCGGCGGTCCGCCGCTCGGGTCCGTCCGGCCCTCGTCGCAACCGTTGTACGGCATGGGTTCCGCAACCCTTGACGCACCCTACTTCGTTAGTTAACTTCCTAACGAACTCGTGCGGTACTCGCCTGCCGCACTCCCCCGAAGCCCGTCCCGGGGCTTCCCTAGGCCCTATCCGCAGGCACGGTTCGCCCGCCGTTCGCTTCGCCTGCGCGCACCGCGTACCGCGGCGTCGCGCTCCGACGAAAGAGACTCCGTGCCGGACTTCACGCCCGTCGCCGTCGGTATCGACGTGGGCGGCACCAAGACACATGTGCGCGCGGGGGCCGGGGGTGGCGCCGGTTCCGGCTCCGACCCCGGCTCCGGCTCCGGCTTGGGCTCCGGCTTGGGTTCCGGGCCGGATCCGCTCACGGACGCCGGCGCGGTCGCCGGCTCCGCGGCTGAGTCGGTGGCTGCCGTCGCGGCTGCTGCGGCTGAGGCTGCCGTTGCTGCTGCGGCTGCGGGTGCGGGTGCGGCGGGCACGGTCGCCGATCATGTGCGCGCCAGCACGGGGTGGAGACCGCACGATCCGGTGTCCGCCGCCGCCTGGCTGGCCGCCCTCATCGACGACGTACTGCCCCGGGGCACCCGCCCGGCCGCGGTGGCCGTCGGCGGGCACGCCTGCGAGACACCCCGCCAGTGCGAGGAGATCCGCTCCGCTCTCCAAGCACTCCTGCACGTGCCCTGCCGTGTGGTCGGCGACGCCGAACTCCTCGTCCCCGCGGCAGGACTGGACAAGGGCGTCGGCCTCGTCGCCGGCACCGGCTCGGTCGCGGTGGGACTGCTGCCCGACGGCACCGCGATCCAGGTGGGCGGCTGGGGCGCGGTGCTCGGTGACGAGGGCGGGTCGGCGGGTCTCGTACGGGAGGCCGCGCGGGCGGTGTGGGCGGCGCGCGACCGCGGTGAGCCGCCGGACGTCCTCGCGGACCGGCTGACCGCCGCGTTCGGGGTGCCCGAAGTGCCCGCGCTGGGCGCGGCGTTGGAGAGCGCGGCCGATGTCTCCGCGGAGTGGGGACGCCATGCCCCCAGTGTGTTCGCGGCGGCCGAGGAAGGCTCGTCGCTCGCCCGCGCGGTGATCGCCGAGGGCGGCCGGTCGCTGGCGCGGCTCGTCGTCCTGCTCGCCGGACGCGGAGTCCCCGTGGACGACGTGGTCGTGGCGGGCGGGGCGGTCCTGGGCCGCCCTGTGCTGTACGAGGCGTTCACCGCCGCGCTCGCCGAGGCGTTGCCGTCGACACGGCCGAGGCCGCTGCGGGTGCCGCCGGTGGAGGGGGCCGTGGCACTGGCCCGGGCGCTGGTGTGAGGCGCGGCGGCCCGACCGGCACGGCCGAGTCCATCCCGACCGTCATGACTTCAGCACGACCTTCGACACGGACTTCAGCGCGGACTTCAACGCGATCAGAAGGAGAGGCACCTCCATGCCCGGTGCGCACCCCCGTCCCCCTCGCGGCAGAGCCGACACCGATGCCGGTACCGGTACCCATACCGATGCGGGTACCGGTATCGACCGGCGTGTGTTCCTGCGGGGCTCCGTGGGCGTCTCGGCCGGACTGATCGCGGCCCCCGCGGCCGTGGCCCGGCCCGCCACCGCGGCGGCCTCGACGGCACCAACCGCCACGGTTGCCGCCGCCGCAACGAACACGTCCGCCGCCTTCGTGGACGCGTACACCACGAACGTCGTCGGCAACCTCACCTCCGAGACCAACGCGGCCGTGCACATCCTCGACGGCTTCGCGCGCATCTGGAAGACGGGCGCGACCTGGGACACCGGCACCCCGCTGATGCCCGAGGTCCTGCGCGCCAACATGCGCTACTGCGCCCGCGTCACCCGGCGCCGCACCGACGCCGAGGCGCGCACCGCCTTCGTCCAGGACCGCCAGCACCAGAGTTACGCGGTGATCGCCGGCCTGGGCCCGCTCGCCGGCCTGTACCGGAGCGGGGCGAAGGCCGTCACCGGTATCACCTCGGCGCCGGACGGCATTCCGGCGGGACGGATCAACGACACGCTCCCCGCCGACGCGCCCGCGGGCTCCGCGCTGGGCGCCGGTTCGCACACCTCGGACCTCGGCAAGGTGGCGGAACTGGTCGACACCGTGCGTGGCCCGTTCGCGTCGAGCAACCCGTCCAAGCTCGCCTACCAGTACCCGCGTCCGTGGCGCATGACCGAGGACAGCCGGATCGTCGCCACGGGCGCGACCGACGCACTGGGCTTCCCCGTCTACGAGTCCGACGTCGTGGTCGTCCCGCAGCTGCTGAGGCAGCGCGGCACCGACCCGGCCGACGACGGGGGCTTCACCAGCGGCCACACGAACGCCTTCTACCTCGCGGCCCTGTCCCTGGCGTACGCGGTTCCGGAGCGGTTCCAGGAGTTGGTGGCCCGCGCCTCCGAACTCGCCCACACCCGCGTCGTGTCGGGCATGCACTCCACCGTCGACGTGGTGGGCGGCCGGGTCCTCGCGACGGCCCTCGCAGCGGCGGCACTCGCCGATCCCGCGAACGCCGGCCTGAAGGCGGCGGCCCGGGCGCAGGCCGCGGCGTACTTCCAGGAGCGGACCGGTTCGACCGCGGACACTCTTTACGCCTACGCGCATTCGGCGGGCCCGGACACCGATCCGTACGCGGACCGTGCCGCCAACCGGGCCGCGGTCGGGCCCCGGTTGACGTACGTGCTGCCCAAACGGGCCGCGCACGACGGGCACAACGCGCACGACGCGCACGACCGCATGAGCGTGCCGAAGGGCGCCGAGGTGCTGCTGGAGACGCGGCTGCCGTATCTCTCCGCGGCCCAGCGGCGCGAGGTGCTGCGGACGACCGCGCTGCCCGCCGGATACGTCCTGCTGGACGGTTTCGAGAAGTGGGGGCGGCTGAACCTCTTCGCCGCCGCCGACGGGTACGGGGCCTTCGACTCCGACACGCAGGTCCTGCTGGACGCCGCCGCGGGGGGTTTCGGTGCCGCCGACACCTGGCGCAACGACATCGGCGGGCGCGGTGGGCTCGTCAAGCGCGGCAGCGGAACGTTGTGCCTTGCCGGCGACAACGCGTACGCCGGTGGCACCGTGTTGGAGGCGGGCGTCCTCGCGACCGCCTCGGCCTCGGCGCTGGGACGCGGTGACGTACGGGTCGATGGCGGGACCCTGCGGGTGGCTTCGCCGCTGCGGGTACGGGGTGCGTACGCGCAGGGGTCCGGTACGACGCTGGAGGTGACGCTCGCGGGGTCCGGGGCGGCGCTCACGGTGGACCGCCGTGTGCTGCTCGACCGCGGTCGGCTCGTCGTCCACCTCGACGGGTCCTACCGGCCGCGACGGGGCACGATCCTTCCCGTGATCGAGACGCGGTCGCTGCGCGGGCGGTTCGAAGAGGTCGTGATGGACGGACTCCGAGCGGAGACGGTGTTCACATCACGGGGCCTGTCGATCCGCATCTCTTGACGTCGACTGCGGGCGGGTGGGGGCAGGCCGCGCCGTTCCCCGCGCCCCTTTGGGGCCCCTCAAGCCTCTGATTCGTCTGCGGGTGGGTGGGGGCTGATCGCGCAGTTCCCCGCGCCCCTCAAAAACGGGGCGGCGCCCCAGCTTTTGCCCCTCAAGGGGCGCGG
>NZ_JBHXTO010000152.1:0-15181 GCF_042677425.1 Streptomyces sp. NPDC127119
GTCCAGTACGAGGCCTTCCGCCCGGCACACCGAGAGCACGCACCAGACGCCGCCCGGCCCGCCCTCCGGGCGGACGTCGGGAATTTGACGACAGGACCTAGCACCCGACGTCCGGGCCCGGCAGCCCGCCCCAGGCACCTCCCTGTGCGAACAGGTGGTCCCTCCAGGGGAGTTGCGGGTACAAGCAGCGGTACGAGGCGGCCACGGCGGGTGGCCGTCGCGCCCTGTGAGGAGGCGGCCGTGGCCTCACCCATGTCCGCGGGCAGCTTTCTGAGCCGGCTCAAGGCCGAGGAGATCACTGTCGTCGAGGTCGGCGACTGGGAGCATCACAACCGCAACCACAAGGGGCCGTGGGGCCCGGTCCACGGCGTGATGATCCACCACACGGTGACGTCCGGCAGTCAGCGCACGGTCGAGATCTGTCGTGACGGTTACAGCGGGTTGCCGGGCCCGTTGTGTCACGGCGTCATCACCAAGGACGGCCGCGTCCACCTCGTCGGTTACGGCCGTTCCAATCACGCGGGCCTCGGTGACGACGACGTCCTGCGGGCGGTCATCGCGGAGACGGCCCTGCCGTCGGACAACGAGGCGAACACCGACGGCAACCGCCACTTCTACGGCTTCGAGTGCGAGAACCTCGGCGACGGCGAGGATCCCTGGCCCGCGGCCCAGCTGGACGCCATCGCGCGGGCCGCGGCGGCGGTGTGCCGCCACCACGGCTGGACGGAGCGCTCGGTGATCGGTCACCTGGAATGGCAGCCGGGCAAGATCGACCCCCGCGGCTTCACCATGGCCGCCATGCGGGCCCGCGTCCGCGGCCTCCTGCAGTGACGGCCGGGCTCCCCTTACGGGGCCGGACCTGACCGGTGCGGTGTCGGCGCAGCCCGCGTGTCGCTCGGACGCGTGTCCGACAATGGGGGTGTGACCGGCCCCGACACCCCTGAAGCAGTCGATCCCGACCTCGATCTCGGCGTCCTGCGGCCACGGCTGCCGTCGCCGCTCCTGGAGGCCGTGGACGAGCGCTTCGCGCGCCACGGGGTGCGGCTGCTGCTCAAGCGGGACGATCTGATCCACCCGGAGCTGATCGGCAACAAATGGCGCAAGCTGGCCCCGAACCTGCGGGCGGCGGCCGGCCGCACGGTGCTCACCTTCGGCGGCGCGTACTCGAACCATCTGCGGGCCACCGCGGCGGCCGGGCGCCTCCTGGGACTGCCCACCGTCGGTGTGGTCCGCGGCCAGGAGCTCGCCGACCGTCCGCTGAACCCGTCCCTCGCCCGGTGCGCGGCCGACGGCATGCGACTCCACTTCGTCGACAGATCGACGTACCGACGCAAGGGCGAGCCGGCAACCCTGGCCGCGCTCCTGCGCTCGACCGCCTGCGAGGACGCGTACGTGGTCCCGGAGGGCGGCAGCAACGCCCTCGCCGTGCGTGGCTGCACGGCGCTGGGCGAGGAGCTGGGCGAGCACGCCGACGTCGTCGCGCTGGCCTGCGGCACGGGCGGCACCCTGGCGGGGCTGGCCGGGGGCCTGCCGCCCGGCAGGCGTGCGCTGGGCATTCCGGTCCTGAAGGGCGGCTTCCTCGGCGCCGGCATACGTGCCCTCCAGGAGGAGGCGTTCGGCGGCCCGCGCGGCGACTGGTCCCTCGACGACCGCTTCCACTTCGGCGGCTACGCCCGTACGACTCCCGGACTCGACGCGTTCGCGGACGACTTCGAGCAGCGCCACGGCCTGCCCGTCGAACGTCTCTATGTCGCCAAGTCGCTGTACGGACTCGTGACCCTCGCGGCGGAGGGCGCGTTCCCGCGCGGGACGACGGTCGCGGCCGTGATCACGGGCAGGCCGGACGACCCCTCCTAGGTGCCCTCGCGGAACGCTGCGGCCTCCTCCAGGTCCAGGCGGCGCAGCAGGGTGCGCAGCATCTCGTCGTCGATGAAACGGCCGTCCCGCAGCTTCACGAAGACCGCGCGCTCGGCGCCGATCATCTCCCGGGACAGCCGCCGGTACGTGTCGTCCGCGGTCTCGCCGGTGACGCTGTTGACCTGGCCGAGGCGTTCCCAGACGGCGTTGCGGCGGCGCTCCAGGACCGTGCGCAGCCGGTCCGCCAGGGGTGGTGGAAGGGTGTTGCGCTCGTCGGAGAGGAGTTCCTCCAGGCGCCGCTCGGCGGCCCGGGAGGCCTGCGCCTGGGCGTTCGCCTCGGCGAGGGTCTCGGCCTGCTGGTCCCGCCCGGGGAGTTTCAGCAGGCGGATGAGCGGCGGCAGCGACAGTCCCTGCACGACGAGCGTCCCGATCACCGTCGTGAAGGTCAGGAAGAGGATCATGTTGCGGCCGGGGAAGTCCTCGCCGCCGTCCGCGGTGAGCGGGATCGAGAAGGCGATGGCGAGGGAGACCACGCCTCTCATGCCGGCCCAGCTGATGACGAAGGACCCCTTCCAGGTGGGGTTCTCCTCGCGTTTCCTGATCCGCGCGGACAGCAGGCGCGGCAGGTAGGTCGCGGGGTACACCCAGGCGAAGCGGGTGGCGACGACGATCACGAAGAGGGCCACCGCGTACCAGGCCGCGCTCGCTCCCTCGTACTCGCCGAGGCCCTTGAGGATCACCGGGAGCTGCAGGCCGATGAGGGCGAAGACCGCCGACTCCAGGATGAACGCGACCATCTTCCAGACGGCCTCCTCCTGGAGCCTGGTCGCGAAGTCGACCTCCCAGTTGCGGTGGCCCAGGTAGAGCGCGACGACGACCACGGCGAGCACTCCGGAGGCGTGCACCTGCTCGGCGACCGCGTAGGCGAAGAAGGGCGTCAGCAGCGACAGGGAGTTCTGCAGCAGGGCCTCCTTCAGGTGCGTGCGCATCCAGTGGATCGGCATCATCAGGACGAGTCCGACGCCGATGCCGCCGAGCGCCGCGAGCAGGAACTCGCCGATGCCGCCCGCCCAGGTCGCGCCCTCGCCGACGGCGGCGGCCAGCGCCACCTTGTAGGCGGTGATCGCGGTCGCGTCGTTCACCAGCGACTCGCCCTGGAGGATCGTGGTGACCCGCGACGGCAGCCCGACCCGGCGCGCCACCGCGGTGGCGGCGACCGCGTCCGGCGGCGCCACGACCGCGCCGAGCACCAGCGCCGCGGTGAGCGACAGGTCCGGCACGATCACGTACGCGGCCCAGCCGACGGCGAACGTCGCGAACAGCACGTACCCGACCGACAGCAGGGCGACCGGGCGGATCTGCGCCCGGAGATCGAGGTACGAGCTGTCCGTGGCGGCCGTGTAGAGCAGCGGGGGCAGCAGCAGCGGCAGGACCACATGGGGGTCGAGGGTGTAGTCGGGCACCCCGGGCACGTACGAGACGATCAGGCCCGCCGCCACGAGGAGCAGGGGCGCGGGCACCGGAGTACGGCGCGCGGCGCCCGCCACCGCGGCGCTGCCCGCGATCAGCAGGAGCAGGGGCATCACATGCATCGGTATCGGCCCGCTTTCATTTGCGCGCGGATTCCCGCACACCCGACGTAATCTGGCAATCATGAAACAGTGCACGCACGCCGACGCGCTGCCGCAGCCGGAACCCGCACCGCTGAGCGACACCTGCCTCGAATGCCTGGCGGTGGGTTCGCACCCGGTGCAGCTACGACTGTGCCTGGACTGCGGTCACGTGGGCTGCTGCGACTCGTCGCCGCTGCGGCACGCCACAGAGCATTTCAAGGAGACGGGGCATCCGATCATGCGGACCTTCGAACCCGGTGAGAACTGGCGCTGGTGCTTCGTCGACCACGTGCTGGTGTGACGTGGGTTCCGGACGGTTCGATGCTCTGACGTCTGGGTACGTCAATCCGGCGCGCCCTCTTCCCAATTGGGCCCGCAGACCCCTAGCCACTGTGCGTATACATAGGTTTACTATGAGTGACAGCAAGGGGTTGGGGTCCCGGGGACAGGAAACCTGAGAGCGCGATAGCGTCACCGCTGAAACACGTAGCGCGTTACCCCGGGGGGCGACCCTCGGCCCCCGAAAGAGCTTGTACCACCTTGGAGGTGAGGGTGTCCCAGATCGCAGGCGAGCCCGCGACCCAGGACTTCGTGGAAGTCCGGCTGCCGGCTGCGGGTGCCTACCTGTCGGTGCTGCGTACGGCCACGGCCGGCCTCGCGGCGCGCTTGGACTTCACCCTCGACGAGATCGAGGATTTGCGTATCGCCGTGGACGAGGCGTGCGCGATCCTTCTGCAACAGGCGGTGCCGGGCTCCGTGCTCAGCTGTGTCTTCCGCCTGATCGACGACTCGCTTGAGGTGACTGTCTCGGCCCCGACCACCGACGGCCACGCCCCCGCGCGGGACACCTTTGCCTGGACCGTGCTGTCGGCCCTCGCAGGCAAGGTCTCCTCCTCGGTGGCCGACGACAAAACCGTTTCGATCAGCCTCTACAAACAGCGCGGCGCGGGACCCGGGCCGGCGTGAGGAACGGGGACGGGCCGGTGCGGGACGAAGAGCGCGGCACACGGGAACTTTCCGCCACGGGCGAAGGCGGCCCGGGCGGGCCCCGGCGTCTGGCGGAAGGCGTCGACGGCATCCCCGAGCAGCAGGCCCGGCCGCACCCGGAGGACGGCAGTTCCCCGGTGGCCGGGACGGCTCGGGGAGAGCCGATCGACCAGGACGAGCGCGAGGCGCTTTCCGGCAGTGACGGGCGACAGGATCCAGACGTTGCCGCGCAGTGGGGGTCCCCCCGGACGGAGTCTGGGGGGACGTCCTTGGAAGGGCGGCGGCGGGTGACGGGCGGGATCATGAGCGAGCAGCACGAACACGAGCGAAACGCCGACAACGGCGCGTCGGGATCACACCACGACCCCCACAACCGTGCCGGTGCGCGGGCCAAGTTCATCGAGCTGCGCGAACTGGACAGCACGGGCGCGGAGTACGCGGAACTGCGCAATCAGCTGGTCCGGATGCATCTGCCGCTCGTGGAGCACCTCGCGCGCCGCTTCCGCAACCGCGGTGAGCCGCTGGACGACCTCACCCAGGTCGCGACCATCGGCCTGATCAAGTCGGTCGACCGGTTCGACCCGGAGCGCGGTGTCGAGTTCTCGACGTACGCGACTCCCACGGTCGTCGGCGAGATCAAGCGGCACTTCAGGGACAAGGGCTGGGCGGTACGGGTTCCGCGCCGGCTGCAGGAGCTGCGGCTGGCGCTGACCACGGCGACCGCGGAGCTCTCGCAGCAGCACGGCCGCTCCCCCACCGTGCACGAGCTGGCCGAGAAACTGGGCATCTCGGAGGAGGAGGTCCTGGAGGGCCTGGAGTCGGCCAACGCGTACTCCACGCTGTCCCTGGACGTCCCCGACACGGACGACGAGTCCCCGGCCGTCGCGGACACGCTCGGCTCCGAGGACGAGGCCCTGGAGGGCGTCGAGTACCGGGAGTCCCTCAAGCCGCTCCTGGAGGACCTGCCCCCGCGCGAGAAGCGCATTCTCCTGCTGCGCTTCTTCGCGAACATGACCCAGTCGCAGATCGCCCAGGAGGTCGGCATCTCGCAGATGCACGTCTCCCGGCTGCTGGCCCGGACGCTGGCCCAGCTCCGCGAGAAGCTGCTGGTGGAGGAGTAGGCGGCACGTCACGGCTCGCGCCCCGGCAGGGGCGCGGCGGACCACCGGCGAGAACTACTCCCGTGCCGCGCCGGGCCCGGTGATCCCCAGGGCCCGCGTCGCCTCGGGGTTCAGGATCAGTACGAGCGTCGCGACCGCCACCACCGCCAGGGCGATCCCTCCGGGGATGGCGAGACTGTCGGCCCGGAGCAGGTTGTACGCGACGGGCAGCGCCATGATCTGCGTGATGATTGTGGGCCCCCGGCTCCAGCTGCGGCGCAGCAGCAGTCCCCGCGCGGCCAGCAGAGGCAGCAGGGCGAGCGCGATCAGCGTCACACCCCCGGTGACCGCCTGGCTCCGGTCGTCCGGATGGCCGGTGAGGCCCATCACCAGCAGGTAGACGCCCCCGGCGACGAGGGCGACCCCCTCCAGCGCGACGAGCGCGGCCGCCGTGGTCAGCCGCACGGGGCGGGGTTCGGCGCCGACGTCTTCCGGGGTGGGATTCTGCTCAGGACTCACCCCTGAAGGGTAGCCCTCGCCCCCTGGCCGCCCACGGCCGCCGTGCACCCGCGGACGTCCAGGGGCGTGTCCAGCAGGACACCCGGCGAGCCGTCCCGCTCTCACCTGATCCTCACCTCGGTATGGGACGAGTACCGCGCGGTAGGTACGCTGCATCGCATGCGTGCACTTCTTGTGGTCAATCCGGCAGCTACCACCACCAGCGCACGCACGCGTGACGTTCTGATCCACGCGCTGGCGAGCGAGATGAAACTCGAAGCGGTCACCACCGAGTACCGCGGCCATGCGAGAGACCTCGGCAGGCAGGCCGCGGAGAGCAAGGACATAGAACTGGTCGTGGCCCTCGGCGGCGACGGCACGGTCAACGAGGTCGTGAACGGTCTGCTGCACAACGGCCCCGACCCCGACCGGCTGCCCGGCCTCGCCGTCGTCCCCGGCGGCTCCACCAATGTCTTCGCCCGCGCCCTGGGCCTGCCCAACGACGCCGTCGAGGCGACGGGTGCCCTGCTGGACGCCCTGCGCGAGGGCCGGGAGCGCACGGTGGGCCTCGGCCTCGCCGCGGGCACACCGGGCAGCGACGACGAGGGCGTCCCCTCCCGCTGGTTCACCTTCAACGCGGGGCTCGGCTTCGACGCCGGCGTGGTCGGCCGGGTCGAACAGCACCGGGAACGCGGCAAACGCTCCACGCACTCGCTCTATCTGCGTCAGGCGATGCGCCAGTTCTTCGGGGAGACCCATCGGCGCCGCGGCACGATCACGCTGGAACGGCCGGGTTCCGACCCCGTGACCGATCTGGTGCTGTCGATAGTCTGCAACACCTCCCCGTGGACGTATCTGGGCAATCGCCCGGTGTACGCGTCACCTAAGGCCTCGTTCGATACCGGGCTCGACGTACTGGGTCTCAGCCGGATGTCGACGACCGCGGTTGCCCGGTATGGCACCCAGTTGCTCACTTCGTCCCCCGCCCGCGGACCCCATGGCAAGCACGCGGTGTCCCTGCACGATCTGACCGACTTCACCTTGCATTCGAAGGTCCCACTCCCCCTCCAGATGGACGGCGACCACCTCGGACTGCGTACGAGCGTCGCGTTCACAGGCGTTCGCCGTGCACTGCGTGTGATTGTGTGAGCGGAACGGGCTAAAGTCCTTCCACTCGAACGTTTAGGCCAGGATCCACCCCATGGAAGTACGGCTGTGACCTAGTCGACACCGAGGAATCAAAAAAAACTTTCCGGTAGGGGTTGTATCCGCCGCTGAGGTTTGCGAGTCTCTACGTGGCGCTCGGGACGGGCCGCAACATCGCCCCCACAGAGCGCCGGAACCCCTCCTCACTTCAAAGGACCACACCAGTCCGTCTGGTAGTCGGCCCTTCACTTGTTGAGGGATTCGTGAAAGCGTTCACATTCACAAGCAACGTGCATGTAATACCAAGGAGAGGTAGCAGCCATGGACTGGCGTCACAACGCCGTTTGCCGCGAGGAAGACCCCGAGCTCTTCTTCCCCATCGGCAACACCGGTCCTGCGCTGCTGCAGATCGAGGAAGCCAAGGCCGTTTGCCGTCGTTGCCCCGTCATGGAGCAGTGTCTGCAGTGGGCGCTTGAGTCCGGCCAGGACTCCGGCGTCTGGGGTGGTCTCAGCGAGGACGAGCGCCGCGCAATGAAGCGCCGCGCCGCCCGCAACCGGGCCCGTCAGGCTTCCGCCTGACAACCCACCCCGCAACAGCCTGAGCTTGGCGGCGCGTACAGCGTGTACGCATCTCCCGCCCCCGAGCCGCAGCGCGCAGTACCCCCGATGCGCAACCGAATGACACTTTGAGCCCCGGACCACGCAGTGGTCCGGGGCTCATTGCTGTGCCACCGCGGTGCTCGTCGCCGCGTTCCCTGCGGTGGAGATTACGCAGCGTGTTCGTGAAGTAGTGGTGCGGAAGGTACGGGAGTTGCGTGAGGGGCCGTTGGGGGCTCGGAGCCGCCTGGCATATCCAGGCGGCTCATACGCCTTTGGCTACTTCGGGGTCCGCACCGGGATGTCCAGGACGACCTGGGTGCCGCGCTCGGGGGCCGGGACCATGTCGAAGGTGCCGCCCAACTCGCCTTCGACCAGCGTCCGTACGATCTGCAGGCCGAGGTTGCCGGAGCGGTGCGGGTCGAAGCCCTCGGGCAGGCCCACCCCGTCGTCCTGGACCGTGACCAGCAGGCGGTTCTCCTTCGACGTGCCGCCGCGGACCGCGGACACCTCGACCGTGCCCCGCTCACCCTCGCGGAAGCCGTGCTCCAGGGCGTTCTGCAGGATCTCGGTGAGGACCATGGAGAGCGGGGTCGCGACCTCGGCGTCGAGTATGCCGAAGCGGCCCGAGCGCCGGCCGACGACCTTGCCCGGCGAGATCTCGGCGACCATGGCGAGCACCCGGTCGGCGATCTCGTCGAACTCCACGCGCTCGTCCAGATTCTGGGACAGCGTCTCGTGCACGATGGCGATGGAGCCGACCCGGCGCACCGCCTCTTCGAGGGCTTCGCGGCCCCGGTCGGACTCGATACGGCGGGCCTGGAGGCGCAGCAGGGCCGCGACCGTCTGGAGGTTGTTCTTCACCCGGTGGTGGATCTCCCGGATGGTCGCGTCCTTGGTGATCAACTCACGCTCGCGGCGACGCAGTTCGGTCACATCGCGCAGCAGGACCAGCGAACCGACGCGCGTGCCCTTGGGTTTCAGCGGGATCGCGCGCAGCTGGATCACGCCGTCGTTGCTCTCGATCTCGAACTCGCGGGGCGCCCAGCCGCTGGCGACCTTCTCCAGCGCCTCGTCCACGGGCCCCCGGGACGGAGCGAGTTCGGCGGTGGTCTGGCCGAGGTGATGGCCGACCAGGTCGGCGGCGAGGCCGAGCCGGTGGTACGCCGACAGCGCGTTCGGCGACGCGTACTGGACGACGCCGTCCGCGTCCACCCGGATCAGGCCGTCGCCCACGCGCGGCGAGGCGTCCATGTCGACCTGCTGGTTGGGGAACGGGAAGGAGCCCGCCGCGATCATCTGGGCGAGGTCGGACGCGCTCTGCAGATAGGTGAGTTCGAGCCGGGAGGGCGTGCGGACCGTGAGCAGGTTGGTGTTGCGGGCGATGACGCCGAGGACGCGGCCCTCTCGTCGTACGGGGATGGACTCCACCCGTACGGGGACCTCCTCGCGCCACTCCGGGTCGCCCTCGCGCACGATCCGGCCCTCGTCCAGGGCCGCGTCCAGCATGGGGCGCCGGCCGCGCGGGACGAGGTGGCCGACCATGTCGTCCTGGTACGAGGTGGGGCCGGTGTTGGGCCTCATCTGGGCGACCGAGACATAGCGGGTGCCGTCGCGGGTGGGGACCCACAGGACGAGGTCGGCGAAGGAGAGGTCGGAGAGCAGCTGCCACTCCGAGACCAGCAGATGCAGCCACTCGAGGTCGGAGTCACCGAGCGCGGTGTGCTGGCGTACGAGGTCGTTCATGGAGGGCACATGTGCGAGCGTACCCGTCAGGTACGACAAGACCCGAAATCAGCCACCCGCAAGGCCCCCGGAGACACCCGCGGGCCGCGGCGCCTGAGAGGGACCCTCAACCCTCCCGGCACCGCAGCCCGGAGCAACATCGGCCACGGGGTGTGCGGTCCCGATCGGCCGAGGACGAGGACCCGGTGCAGTCAGGGCAGAGAGCGCCGGCTCCTCGATCCGCCTTCCTGTGCGGGGAAGGCGGAGGCTTGGTCATTCAGCTGCGCATGTGGGCTTTGCCTATGATTCTGGACTAGACCACTACGGCTGTCCATGCGTTGTCGGATGTTTGTTGTTGTCCATTAATCCAACAACTCGCGTCCTCCTTGCACCACGCAGCCTAACCCCGGGCGGTTCACGGGCGGGGCCAGATGCGCATGGCGAGTTGCGCCACTGCCTCCAATTGCCGCCGGGTGGCTCCGTCGCGGGCCTGCTGGGACATTCCCTGGATCATGGCGCCGGTGTGCCGGGCCGGCGCCGCCGTGTCCGTGTCCCCGGACAGTTCGCCCGCGGCGACCGCGGCCTCCAGGCGGCTGCCGACGGTGCGCCGCGGCGCGGGCCGTCGGCTCTCCGCTAGGGCCTGGGCGGCGAACGATCCGTACCGCGTGCCGTGCGCGTCCACGACCTCCGCGAAGAGGGAGCGCTTGTCGCCGAAGGCCGCGTAGAGGCTGGGGGCGCCGATGCCCACGACCTCGGTCAGGCCGGAGACGGAGGTCGCCTCGTAACCGTGTTCCCAGAAGGCCAGGATCGCCTTTCCAGTGCGGCGTCCCGGTCGAAGGAGCGGGGGCGGCCACGGCGCCTGTTCACCATGGGGTGGATTTTATGGCGGGGGCCAGAGAAATGATCTCCCCCCGTTCGGACCCCGTCGGGATTTCCGGCGGGATTTCCCCTGGGATACGGCCGTCCGCGAAGACGCGACTGGAGAGGAGTGCTCTGCTAGATTGGTCTATACCACATATGCAGGTGAGTTCCCCCTTCAGAACGGCAGGCCCAGCGTGGAAGTTGTCATCGTTTCGGACGCCAAGGCAGGTGGCGAGCTCATTGCCGGAGCCATGGCGGAGCTGCTCCGGCACAAGCCCGACGCCCTGATCGGGGTGGCCACCGGTTCCACTCCGCTGCCCATCTACCAGGCGCTGTCGGCGACGGTGAGCGCCGGCGGCGTGGACGTCTCGCGCGCGCGGGTCGCACAGCTCGACGAGTACGTGGGGCTGCCGGCCGAGCACCCCGAGTCGTACCGGTCGGTGCTGCGGCGCGAGGTGCTGGAGCCGTTGGGGCTCGACCTGGAGGCGTTCATGGGGCCCGACGGGACCGCGGAGGACGTACGGGCGGCGTGCGAGGCGTACGACCGGGCGCTCGCCGAGGCGGGCGGGGTCGACCTCCAACTGCTCGGGATCGGGACCGACGGGCACATCGGGTTCAACGAACCGTGCTCCTCGCTGGCCTCCCGTACGCGGATCAAGACGCTGACCGAGCAGACGCGGGTCGACAACGCGCGGTTCTTCGAGGGCGACATCGAGCAGGTGCCGCATCACGTGATCACGCAGGGGATCGGGACGATCCTGGAGGCGCGGCATCTGGTGCTGCTGGCCACGGGTGAGGGCAAGGCCGATGCGGTGGCGGCGACCGTGGAGGGGCCGGTGGCCGCGGTGTGTCCGGCCTCGGCGCTCCAACTGCATCCGCATGCGACGGTTGTGGTGGATGAGGCTGCCGCGTCCAAGCTGAAGTTGGCGGAGTACTTCCGGCACACCTACTCCAACAAGCCGGCTTGGCAGGGTATTTAGCCCCCCCCCTGGGCTCGGGGAGTGTGCGGCCGGCCACGACGCTCCTGTGGCCGGACGACGCACCTGCGGTAGCCGGGTGGCATGCGAAGGGTCCGGGTTCCCCCGTGGTGAACCCGGACCCTTACTTGTGCCCTGCGGGCGGCGGTGGTGCGTTGTCGGGTGCGGGTTCGTTGTGGCTGGCCGCGCCGTTCCCCGCGCCCCTTAAAAGCCTCGCCGGCCGCGGTGCTTTGTCAGGTGCGGGAGCGTCGTGGCCGGCCGCGCCGTTCCCCGCGCCCCTCAAAAGCGTTGTGGCTGGGCGTGGCGTTCCCCCGCGCGCCCCTGAAAGCGGCGGTCGGGGCTCAGGGGGTTGTGAGGGATTCTGCTGCTGCCGTGCCGCATACTCGGGCCGCGCCGTGTGTGGCGATGTGGAGGGAGCCTTGGGGTGGGGTCTGGGGGACGCCCATCTCGATGACGATCGTGTCCGGGCGGGACGCGATCAGGGTGTCCAGGGCCTCGGCCATCCAGGCGTGGCGGTGGGCGTCGCGGACCACGGCGACCACACGGCGCGTACCGGCGGCGGCGAGTACCTCCGCCCCGGCCCCCTCCCCCGTGAAGCTGCCGGTCTCCGTGCCCGGCAGCAGGCGCCGCAGTTCGGCGGCGACGCCCCAGGGGGTCTCGTCCCCGACGGCGATGTTGGCGACGGGGGTGAGGGCGGCGACGTACGGGGCCTCGGTGAGGGGCGTGTAGTGCGTGCCGCGGGTGACGGTCAGCGCGCGGCGGGCCGCCACCAGGCCGATCTCCGCACCGTCCGTGACGGCTGCCGGTACCGACGGCCTGGCCGAGGTGGTCCAGGAGGCCAGTGCGCGGACCCGGGCCGCCGCGTCCGCCAGGCGTTCCTCGGGGAGTTCGCCCGAGCGGACGGCCGTGACCAGCGCGTCCCGCAGTCGCAGGACCGTCGCCTCGTCGGCGAGTCCCCCGCCCACGCAGATCGCGTCAGCGCCGGCGGCGATCGCGAGGACGCTGCCCCGCTCGATGCCGTAGGTCGCGGAGATGGCCTGCATCTCCATGCCGTCGGTGACGATCAGCCCGTCGAAGCCGAGTTCCTCGCGCAGCAGTCCGGTGAGGACACGGCGGGAGAGGGTCGCGGGGTGGGCCGGGTCGAGGGCCGGTACCAGGATATGCGCGCTCATCACGGCCCGGGAGCCGGCGGCGATCGCCGCGCGGAAGGGGGCCAGCTCACGGGCGTGGAGCACCGACAGGTCGGCGTCGATGCGCGGCAGCGCGTGGTGGGAGTCGACCGCCGTGTCGCCGTGGCCGGGGAAGTGCTTGGTGCAGGCGGCGACGCCGGCGGACTGCAGCCCGGAGACGTACGCGGCGGTGTGCCGGGCCACCAGCGCGGTGTCGGCGCCGAAGGACCGTACGCCGATGACGGGGTTGCGGGGGTTGGAGTTGATGTCCGCGGAGGGGGCCCAGTTGAGGTTGACCCCGCAGTCGGCCAGCCGGCGGCCCAGTTCGCGGGCGACGGCCTCGGTCAGCGCCACGTCGTCGACCGCGCCGAGCGCGTGGTTGCCGGGGAACGACGATCCCGTACGCACCTCGAGGCGCGTGACGTCACCGCCTTCCTCGTCGATGGCGACCAGGACGTCGTCGCGTTCCGCGCGCAGTTGGGCGGTGAGGGCGGCGAGCTGGCCGGGGGAGGCGATGTTGCGGCCGAAGAGGCCGACGGAGGTGAGGCCCTCGCCGAGCCGCCGGAGCAGCCAGGAGGGTGCGGAGGTCCCGGTGAAGCCGGGCTGCAGGACGGCGAGGGCGTCGCGGGTCAGCGTGTCCGTGCCGGAGGCAATGGTGGTCATCGGGTGGCGTTATCCCTTCACGGCGCCGGAGGTGAGTCCGCTGACGGCCTTGCGCTGGAGGTAGACGAACAGGACCAGGATCGGGATGGCGAAGAGCGATGCCGCGGCCATGGTGGCCCCCCAGTCGTCGCCGAACGTCGTCTCGAAGCTGGAGAGCCACAGCGGGAGCGTCTGCTTCTCGGCGTCCTTGTTGAGGATCAGGACCAGCGGGAACTCGTTCCACGCCGTGATGAAACCGAAGAGCGAGGTCGCCATGAGACCCGGGGCGAGCAGCGGGAAGATGACCTTCACGAAGGCCTGCCGGCGGGTGCAGCCGTCCACCATGGCCGACTCCTCCAGCTCCTTCGGCACGGCGGCGACGTAGCCCCGCAGTGTCAGGATCGTGAAGGGCAGCACCATGATCATGTAGAAGGCCGTGAGCGGTATGAGGCTGTTCAGGAGGTCCGCGTCGCGCACGATCATGTAGATCGCGATGACCATGACCTCCCAGGGGGCCATCTGCGCGATCATGAAGGTCAGCAGGAAGCCGCGGCGGCCCTTGAAGCGCATCCGGGCCAGCGCGAAGGACGCGAGCAGCCCGATGACGAGGGAGAAGACCACCGCGAGGACGGTCACCGTCAGGGAGTTTCCGACCAGCGTCCAGAAGTGGTCGGCGTCGAGCGCCTTCTGGAAGTGGTCGAACGTGATGTCCGTCGGTACGAAGACCGGGGTGTCCGCGATGATGTCGCCGGTCGGCTTCAGTGCCGTCGCGAACATCCAGTAGACGGGGAACGTGAAGACCACGAAGAGGACGAGGGCCGTCGCGTTGGGCCACAGCCGGGCCATCAGGGAGCGCTTCACAGCTCGTCCTCCTCTTGCTTGAGAACGGTACGCAGGTAGTAGGCCGTCAGGGCGAGCAGGATGAGGATCGTCAGGAACGAGATCGCCGCTCCCATCCCGTAGTGCTGGTTGCCGGGCCCTTCGACGAACGCGTAGATCGGCAGGGTCTCGGTGAGCCGGTCCGGGCCGCCCTTGTTCATGGCGAAGATCTGCGGGAACGCCTTGAAGATCCAGATGACTTCGAGGAAGGTCGTCGCCCACAGGAACGGCCGGATGAACGGGAAGGTCACGGAGGTGAAGCTCTTCCAGGTGCCGGCCCCGTCGATGGAGGCGGCCTCGTACAGCTCTTTGGGGATGGTGGTCGTGGCGGCGTACAGGTTGATCGCCACGAACGGGATCGACTGCCAGACGATCAGCAGGGTGATCACGGAGAAGGTGGAGAGCTGCGTGCCGAACCAGTTGTAGTCGGCCATCGACGTCCAGCCCGCCTTGGCGAGCAGCCAGTTGACGACGCCGAAGCGCTGGGCGAACAGCCACTGGTAGACCGTGGTCGCGGCGATCACCGGCATCGCCCAGGCCAGCACCACACCGAGCAGCAGGACCAGCCGCATGCGCTTGCCCAGCCGGGCGAGGAGCAGGCCGACGAGCGTGCCGAGCACCATGGTGAGGACGACGTTCACGGCGGTGAAGACGACCGTGCGCTGGACGACCTTCCAGAAGTCCGCGCTGCTCAGGACGTCCGTGTAGTTGTCGAACCCTCTCCACTCGGTGAGGTGGAGGATCAGCTGGCGCGGATTGAGGTTCTGGAACGACAGCATGCCGTTCTTGATCAGCGGCCAGCCCAGCAGGATCACCGTGGCGAGCAGCGCGGGCAGCAGGAGCACGTACGGGGCGGACACGCCACCGCGGCTTCCGGCCGGGCGCCCGCCCTTGCCCTTGCGTGTGCCTGTGTCGTCGGGCGGGGGTACGTCGGTCTTACGGACACCGGGCGCGGCGGCCGTGCCTGTGTCCGTGCGGTCGGTCTGCACTGACATGCTCGCCATCTCTTCCACCATCGGGGTTCGCAGTTGAATGCGCCGGCGGGGGGGGGGCGGGGGGGGCGGGGTCCCGCCCGCCGGGGGTCTAGAAGGGAGCGCGGGCGGCGGGGGTTATTTCGACCCGGTCGGGGT
>NZ_JBHXTO010000152.1:15191-22582 GCF_042677425.1 Streptomyces sp. NPDC127119
TCTCCCACCTGGGGTGTTCGCTGTTCATGGCGCGGGGGGGCGGGGGTGGGTGGGGACCGGCCCCGCCACGGGGGTGATCAGCTGCTCTGCGCGAGCCGCTTGTTGATCTCCGCCTCGACCTGCTTGGCGGCGGCGGCGGGCGACTTCCCCTTCAGGACCGCGGTCATGTAGGCCTTGATCGGGTTGGGGTCGTTCTCCACGGCGGCCCACTCGGGGATCAGCGGCGTGGTGCCACCGCCGGCCGCGGCCGGAGCGGCGGCCTCGGCGGCGCCGTTGCCCGCGAGGTTGATCTGCAGCGCCTCCTTGTTCGGGATGACGCCGTTCTCCTTGGCGAGCGCGCCCTCGAACTTGTCGGACAGGGCGAGCTTCAGGAACTCCTTGGCGAGCTCCTGCTTCTTGCTGCCCGCGGCGACCGCGAAGTTGGAGCCGCCGAGGAAGACACCCTCGGGCGAGTCGGCCGTCTCACCGGGGATGGTGAAGTAGCCGATGTCCTTCTCTATCTTCTTGTTGGCCGCGATGGCCGTGCCGGCCTCCCAGCCCATGCCGATGAAGGCGCCGACGTTGCCCTTGGCGAAGACCTCGGCCTGCTGCGGGGTGGCCTCGTCCTTGTCCTTGGGGGCCTTGGAGTAGGACTGGTACTCCTTGTAGATCTCCATGGCCTTGCCGACCTGCGGGTCCGCGAGGTTGGAGACGTACTTGCCGCCTTCCTTCTTCACCAGGTCGGCGCCCTGGCCGATCGTCAGACCGTCGAAGAAGTACCAGTTCTGGCCGGGCAGGTAGATCGGCTCGGCGTCGGTCTTCTTGTCGATGGTCTTCAGGGCGTCGAAGAACTCGGCGCGCGTCTTGGGGGTGTCCGTGATGCCGGCGTCGGCCCAGACCTTCTTGTTGTAGATGACGACGCGGTTGGCGAAGTACCAGGGGGCGGCGTACTGCTTGCCGTCGAAGACCGAGGACTCGTTGAGGGCCTTGGTCCAGTCGGCGCCGATCTCCTCCTTGAGGTCGCTCAGGTCGGCGAGACCGCCCGTGGCCGCGTACGCCGGGGTCTGGGTGTTGCCGACCTCGAGGACGTCCGGCGGGTTGTCCTCGGAGAGCGAGGTGGTGATCTTCTGCTGGATGCCGTTCCACTGCTGCGTCTCGAACTTCAGCTTGGCCTTCGTCTTCTTCTCGAAGGCGGCCGTGAGGTCCTTGGTCCAGCCCTCCGGCGTGGAGCCGTCCATGGCCCAGACGGTCAGGGTCTGGCCCTTGTAGCCGTCGGCCCCCGCCTTGCCACCGTCGTCACCGTCGTCGCCGCCACAGGCAGCGACCGACATCAACATGCCCGCGACACCGACGGCCGCGATGAGCTTGCGATTCACGTCATCCTCCTCAGGGATGCCAGCAACCCCCCTGCCCACCGCGTGACTTACGACGAGTACTGCCCGTGGGGCTGGGACCTGGTCCTCAATGGTTTAGACCAGTACGGGGAGCTTGGACTAGACCTAGAGAGGTGTCAAGGGTGAAAAAGCCGCTCCAGACCGTCCGTTACGCGACCTACATATGCAGGGACCTTTCACTACACGGGTGACAGATCGGGCGGGCGCTCACGCAGGTCGCGGCGGCGCCTCCGGCCCGCCCTGCGCACGCTATGGACTAGACCAAAAGGGACCCCGACGGTATATAGAGGAGATCACGCAGCGTGCGGGAGGACACTCGCACGGCTGGGCGTGCCACGATGTGAGCCGTGGCCGGCGCGTACGTCGGCCGCATCGGCACTCGAAGCCGGGAAGGCAGAGTATGAGCACCGACGTCAGCAGTGCGGAGAACGAGGGTGGCGCCCCCATCCGTACCGCGCGCGTGCCCAAGTACTACCGCCTGAAGAAGCATCTGCTCGACATCACGGACACACTGCCGCCCGGTACGCCGGTGCCTCCCGAGCGCACGCTCGCCGCCGAGTTCGACACCTCGCGCACGACCGTCCGGCAGGCGCTGCAGGAGCTGGTCGTCGAGGGGCGGCTCGAACGCATCCAGGGCAAGGGCACGTTCGTCGCGAAGCCGAAGGTGTCACAGGCGCTGCAACTCACCTCCTACACAGAGGACATGCGGGCGCAGGGGCTCGAACCGACCTCGCAGCTGCTGGACATCGGGTACATCACCGCCGACGACACGCTCGCGGAGCTGCTCGACATCAGTGCCGGGGGGCGGGTGCTGCGGATCGAGCGGCTGCGGCTCGCCAGCGGGGAGCCGATGGCGATCGAGACGACGCATCTGTCCGCGAAGCGGTTTCCCGCGCTGCGGCGGTCGCTGGTGAAGTACACGTCTCTGTACACGGCGTTGGCCGAGGTGTACGACGTGCGGCTCGCGGAGGCGGAGGAGACGATCGAGACGTCGCTGGCCACTCCGCGGGAGGCGGGGTTGCTCGGGACGGATGTGGGGTTGCCGATGCTGATGCTTTCGCGGCACTCGATCGATCAGGATCAGCAGCCGGTGGAGTGGGTGCGGTCCGTGTATCGGGGGGATCGGTACAAGTTCGTTGCTCGGCTCAAGCGGCCCATGGACTGAGGTTCCCGGGTGGGTGCGGTGCGTTGTCGGGTGCGGGTGCGTTGTGGCTGGTCGCGCAGTTCCCCGCGCCCCTGAAAGACAAAAGACTGCGCCGTTCCCCGCGCCCCTTGGGGGCTGCGCCCCCCAAAAGCGAAAAGATTGCGCCGTTCCCCGCGCCCCCGAAAGCAAAAGGCTGCGCCGCTCCCCGGCCCCTGGGCGGTTGCCTCAAGCCCCCCTGCTTGTACGTGAGTTGGGCTGGTGGGGATCGGGGGGTGCACGTGGTGTAGCGCTCAGTGGGATCCTGTTCTACCGTCCTCCCGTCACTCATGGACGGGAGGACGACCCGTGCGCACCGACAGCCCCCGGACGGCATCTCCGCAAGGCCCCCGCAAGGCAAGTCCCCGCAACATCGTCATCTGGACCCTCGTCGCGCTGATCGCCGCGGCCGGCTGGTCCGTGCTCGCTCTCTCGCGGGGCGAGGAGGTCTCGGCCGCCTGGATGGTGGCGGCGGCCCTCGGCTCGTACGCCATCGCCTATCGCTTCTACGCGAAGTTCATCGCGTACAAGGTTCTGAAGGTCGACAAGAACCGGGCCACCCCGGCCGAACGCCTCAACAACGGCATCGACTTCCACCCCACCGACCGGCGGGTGCTCCTCGGCCATCACTTCGCGGCGATCGCGGGCGCGGGGCCGCTGGTGGGGCCCGTGCTGGCCGCACAGATGGGATATCTGCCCGGCACCATCTGGATCATCGTCGGCGTGATCTTCGCGGGCGCGGTCCAGGACATGGTCGTGCTGTTCTTCTCCACCCGGCGCGACGGCAGGTCGCTGGGGCAGATGGCGCGCGAGGAGATCGGCCCGTTCGGCGGCGCGGCGGCCCTGATCGCCGCCTTCGCCATCATGATCATCCTGCTCGGGGTGCTCGCGCTGGTCGTCGTCAACGCGCTCGCCCAGTCCCCGTGGGGCACCTTCTCCATCGCGATGACCATCCCGATCGCCCTGCTGATGGGCTTCTACCTGCGGGTGCTGCGGCCCGGCCGGGTCGCCGAGGTCTCACTGATCGGTGTGGCGCTGCTGCTGTTCGCACTGGTCGCGGGACGCTGGGTCGCCGAGTCGTCCTGGGCCGACACGTTCACGCTCGCACCCTCGACCCTGGTGGTCTGGCTGGTGGCGTACGGGTTCATCGCGTCGATCCTGCCCGTGTGGATGCTCCTCGCACCCCGCGACTACCTCTCCACGTTCATGAAGATCGGCACGATCGGGCTGCTCGCGCTCGGGGTCGTCGTCTCGCTGCCGACCCTGAAGATGGACCCGGTGACGGACTTCGCCTCGCAGGGCAACGGGCCGGTCTTCGCGGGCTCGCTCTTCCCGTTCGTCTTCATCACCATCGCCTGCGGGGCGCTCTCCGGCTTCCACTCCCTGATCTCCTCCGGCACCACGCCGAAGATGATCCAGAAGGAGACGCAGGTCCGGATGATCGGGTACGGCTCCATGCTCATGGAGTCGTCCGTGGCGGTGATGGCGCTGATCGCGGCGTCCGTCATCGACCCGGGCCTGTACTTCGCGATGAACGCCCCGGCGGGTGTCATCGGCGACACCGTCCAGAACGCCTCCCAGGTGGTGGGCAGTTGGGGATACCAGATCTCCCCCGAGGAGCTGGCCGACGCGGCGAAGAACGTCGAGGAGGCGTCCCTGCTGTCGCGGACCGGTGGCGCGCCCACCCTCGCGGTCGGCGTCTCGGAGATCTTCTCCAAGGTCACCGGGGGCGGTCTGCGCGCGTTCTGGTACCACTTCGCGATCATGTTCGAGGCGCTGTTCATCCTGACCGCGCTCGACGCGGGCACCCGGGTGGGCCGCTTCATGCTCCAGGACACGCTGGGCAATCTCTACAAACCCTTCAAGAACGTGAGCTGGAAGCCCGGTCTGGTCATCACGAGCGGCATCGTCTGCGGCCTGTGGGGCTACTTCCTGTGGGTCGGCGTCCATGAACCGCTCGGCGGGATCAACCAGCTGTTCCCGATCTTCGGCATCTCCAACCAGCTCCTCGCCGCGGTCGCCCTGGCCGTCTGCACGACCCTGCTGGTGAAGTCCGGGCGCCTCAAATGGGCCTGGATCACCGGTGTCCCGCTCGTCTGGGACGCCACGGTCACACTGACCGCGAGCTGGCAGAAGGTCTTCTCCAGCGACCCGCGCGTCGGCTTCTTCAAGCAGCGCTCGATCTACCAGGACGGCATCGACCGGGGCGAGATCGTCGCACCCGCGAAGAGCATGGACGACATGCACACGATCGTCACGAACTCCACGGTCGACGGTGTCCTCACGGCGGTGCTCGCCCTGCTCATCGTCGTGGTGATCGCGGACGCGACACGGGTGTGCATCCGGCACATACGCCGTCCCGCGCTCTCCACCCTCAGCGAGGCGCCGTACGTCGAGTCCCAGATCGTCGCTCCGGCCGGGCTGATTCCGACCCGGGAGGAGAGGGAGGAGGTACGCGATGCGGTCGGCGCTGAACCACGCGGTTAGGGCGGCCAGGGGCGTGCGTTGGTACGTACGGGAGCTGACCGACGAGTCCGCGTACGACCGGTACGTGGCACATCTGCGCGAGGAGCGGGCCGACGCGGACGTGCCCTCGCGGCGGGAGTTCGAGCGGATGCGCACGGACCGTCAGGAGGCGGATCCGCGGCAGGGCTTCCGCTGCTGCTGACGCCGTGACGGGTGCGACTGCTGTTGCTGAACGACACGGCACATCCGTTATGCGGACGGGGGTTCCATAAAGCGGAACCGTCCCTTAGATTTCCTGCGCGTTGCACAGGTGATCAGTGAGGGGACGGAGCCGCCGTATGTCGGAAACACCGGATGTGCCAAGAGCGCCCGAAGGGGAACCACCGGTGGTGACACCGGTCCGTGTGGTGATCGCCGTCTGCCTGATCGCGCCGTTCGTGGCGATGCTCTGGGTGGGGTCGTACGCGAAGGTCGACCCGACCTTCATCGGCATCCCGTTCTTCTACTGGTACCAGATGCTGTGGGTGCTCATCTCGACCGCGCTCACGATGACCGCGTACACGCTGTGGAACCGTGAGCAGCGCGCCCGCAAGGCCGCCCGCCGGGCACAGAACGGGGGCGCGTCCGCATGAAGGACGGCGTGAACGGCGTGGCACTCGCCGTCTTCATCTTCTTCTTCGTGGCCGTCACGGTCATGGGCTTCCTGGCCTCGCGCTGGCGCCGGGCCGACGGCGAGCAGACCCTCGACGAATGGGGCCTGGGCGGACGGTCGTTCGGCACCTGGGTCACCTGGTTCCTGCTCGGCGGCGACCTCTACACGGCGTATACGTTCGTGGCGGTCCCGGCGGCGATCTACGCGGCGGGCGCGGCCGGCTTCTTCGCCGTCCCGTACACGATCCTCGTCTATCCCCTGATCTTCACCTTCCTGCCGCGCCTGTGGTCGGTCTCGCACAAGCACGGGTACGTGACGACGTCCGACTTCGTGCGCGGACGGTTCGGCTCGAAGGGCCTGTCGCTCGCGGTCGCCGTCACCGGCATCCTCGCGACCATGCCGTACATCGCGCTGCAACTGGTGGGCATCCAGGCCGTCCTGGACGTGATGGGCGTCGGCGGCGGCGAGGACACCAACTGGTTCGTCAAGGACCTGCCGCTGCTCATCGCCTTCGGCGTGCTGGCCGCGTACACGTACTCGTCCGGGCTGCGCGCGCCCGCCCTGATCGCGTTCGTCAAGGACACGCTGATCTACATCGTCATCGCGGTCGCGATCATCTACATCCCGATCAAGCTGGGCGGCTTCGACGAGATCTTCGCCAAGGCGGGCGAGGCGTACAACCAGACCAACCCGGCGACCGGCGCGCCACGCGGCTCCCTGGTCCCGGGCGAGGCGGGCCAGTGGACGTACGCGACGCTGGCGCTGGGCTCCGCGCTCGCGCTGTTCATGTACCCGCACTCGATCACGGCGACGCTGTCCTCGCGCAGCCGTGAGGTGATCCGGCGCAACACCACGATCCTGCCGCTGTACTCGCTGATGCTGGGCCTGCTCGCGCTGCTCGGCTTCATGGCGATCGCGGCCGGGATCAAGGTGGACAACGGGCAGCTGGCGATCCCGCAGCTCTTCGAGACCATGTTCCCGGACTGGTTCGCGGGCGTGGCGTTCGCGGCGATCGGGATCGGCGCGCTCGTGCCCGCGGCCATCATGTCCATCGCGGCGGCGAACCTGTTCACCCGCAACATCTACAAGGACTTCATCAAGCCCGACGCGACACCCGCCCAGGAGACCAAGGTCTCCAAGCTGGTCTCGCTCCTCGTGAAGGTCGGCGCGCTGGTCTTCGTCCTGACCATGGACAAGACGGTCGCCATCAACTTCCAGCTCCTCGGCGGGATCTGGATCCTGCAGACCTTCCCGGCGCTCGTCGGCGGACTGTTCACGCGCTGGTTCCACCGGTGGGCGCTGCTCGCGGGCTGGGCGGTCGGGATGCTGTACGGGACGGTCGCCGCGTACGGGGTGGCCTCGCCGACGCAGAAGCACTTCGGCGGGTCCTCGAAGGAGATTCCCGGGATCGGGGAGATCGGGTACATCGGGCTGACCGCGTTCGTGCTGAACCTGGTGGTGACGGTGGTGCTGACGTTCGTCCTGAAGGCGGTCAAGGCGCCGGACGGCGTCGACGAGACCTCTGCCGAGGACTACACGGCTGACGCCGGCGACAAGGGGGTCCAGGTGGACCTGCCGCCGGCTACGGCGGGGGCCGGGCACTAGGGGATCTTCGCCCCCGCCGCCCCTACCCTTCCCGTCACTGCATGGGGGCTGCGCCCCCTCGCCCCCCTTTGTCCTCAAACGCCGGACGGGCTGGAGATTCGCGGACGGTCCGCGG
>NZ_JBHXTO010000153.1:0-22289 GCF_042677425.1 Streptomyces sp. NPDC127119
CCCCCAGGTACCTGGGGGCGCGGGGACCTGCGCAGTCTTTTGGTCTTTTCGGGGGTTCGGGGGCGGCGCCCCCGTGGAGGTCAGCCGAGGGTGTGCATCCAGTTGTGGGTGTCCTTCGAGACGCCCCGCTGAATGTCCAGCAGCGCCTCACGCAGCTTCAGCGTGACCTCCCCGGGCCCACCCCCACTCTGCTGCCACTCACCACCCGCACTCTTCACCGTGCCGACGGGAGTGATGACCGCCGCCGTCCCGCACGCGAACACCTCCGTGAGCGTCCCGTCCGCGGCGTCCCGCCTCCACTGGTCGCTGGAGATCCGCGCTTCCTCGGATCCGTACCCGAGGTCGCGGGCGACCGAGAGGAGCGAGTCACGGGTGACCCCCTCCAGGATGGACCCGCTGAGCGTGGGCGTGACGATCCTGTCCCCGTACACGAAGTACAGGTTCATGCCGCCGAGCTCCTCCACCCACTTGTGCTCGACCGCGTCGAGGTAGCAGACCTGGTCGCACCCCTTCGCCGCGGCCTCGGCCTGCGCGAGCAGCGACGCGGCGTAGTTGCCGCCGGTCTTGGCGTCGCCGACGCCGCCCGGGACGGCACGCACCCGGTCCTCGGACAGCCAGATGGAGACGGGCTTCACCCCGCCCGGGAAGTACGCCCCGGCGGGCGACGCGATGACGATGAAGAGGTACTCGTTCGCGGGCCGCACCCCGAGACCGACCTCGGTGGCGATCATGAACGGCCGCAGATAGAGCGACTCCTCGCCGCCGTGCGCCGGCACCCACGCCTTGTCCTGCTGGATCAGCACGTCGCAGGCCTCGATGAAGGTCTCGACGGGCAGCTCGGGCATGGCCAGCCGGCGGGCGGAGGACTGGAAGCGCAGGGCGTTGCGGTCGGGGCGGAACGTGGCGACCGACCCGTCGGGCTGCCGGTAGGCCTTCAGCCCTTCGAAGATCTCCTGCGCGTAGTGCAGGACGCTCGTCGCGGGGTCGACGGAGAGCGGGCCGTACGGGACGAGCTGGCCGTCGTGCCAGCCACGGCCCTCCGTCCACTTGATCGTCACCATGTGGTCGGTGAAGTGGCGGCCGAATCCCGGGCTGACCAGGATCTCCTCGCGCTCCGCGTCGGACAGCGGGGACGAGGAGGGCTTTAGCTCGATCGTGGGCGTCGTCATGAGTGGTTTGTCCTTCACCGGTTGTGTGTGACGGGCCGCGCTCACGCCTGTACTGCCAGTGGCCAGTGTTAGGACGTCCGAGCATGTCGTCATTTCGCGGCTCCGCGTTCGATTATCGCGCGAGATGAGCCGAATGGGGCACCACCCCTGCCACGTATGTCGTGGAAGCCGTGGAGGGGGGCGAAACGGTGTGAATGCGGCCCAGGGATTGATGGTGACACCCGGCGGGGCATACGAAAAGCCGCCGGGTGCGGAAGCGACCCGGCGGCTTGGGGTGGTACCGGCGGGTCAGCCGGATACTCGGGCGGCGAGCGCGTCGCCGATCTCCTCGGTGGTACGGGTGGTGGCGCCGCGCTCCGCGAGGTCGGCGGAGACGGCGTCCTCGATGCGGGCGGCCTCGGTCTCGTGACCGAGGTGGCGCAGGAGGAGGGCGACCGACAGCACGGTGGCGCTGGGGTCGGCCTTGCCCTGGCCCGCGATGTCCGGGGCCGAGCCGTGGACCGGCTCGAACATGGACGGGAACTCGCCGCTCGGGTTGATGTTGCCGGACGCGGCGACGCCGATGCCGCCGGAGACGGCCGCGGCGAGGTCGGTGATGATGTCGCCGAAGAGGTTGTCGGTGACGATCACGTCGAAGCGCGCGGGGTCCGTGACGAGGTAGATCGTCGCGGCGTCCACGTGGATGTAGTCCGTGGTGACCTCGGGAAACTCCTCGGCCACCGTGTTGAAGACGTTCGTCCACAGGTGGCCCGCGAAGGTGAGCACGTTGTTCTTGTGGACCAGCGTGAGCTTCTTGCGGGGCCGGGCCTGGGCGCGGGCGAAGGCGTCACGCACGACGCGCTCGACACCGAAGGCCGTGTTCACGGAGACCTCGGTGGCGATCTCGTGCGGGGTGCCCTTGCGGATCGTGCCGCCGTTGCCGGTGTACGGACCCTCGGTGCCCTCGCGGACGACGACGAAGTCGATCTCCGGCTGGCCCGCGAGCGGGGTGGCGACACCCGGCAGGAGCTTCGACGGACGCAGGTTGACGTGGTGGTCGAAGGCGAAGCGGAGCTTCAGCAGGAAGCCGCGCTCCAGGACTCCGGACGGGACCGACGGGTCGCCGATCGCGCCGAGCAGGATGGCGTCGTGCTGCTTCAGGGCTTCGAGGTCGGCGTCGGTGAGGGTCTCACCGGTCGCGCGGTAGCGCCGGGCGCCGAAGTCGAACTCCTTGGTCTCCAGCTTCACATCCTGCGGGAGGACGGCGGAGAGGACCTTCAGGCCTTGGGCCACGACTTCCTGGCCGATGCCGTCACCGGGGATCACTGCGAGATCGATGCTGCGAGACATGTCGGCACCCTACTCCCCGTCCCACGGGATGACATGGGCCGTCCGTCATACGGACACAGCCGGGTGGCCGCACCGCGTACGCGCATCAATCCGTCGCCACCCGTTCACCTGTACGTATGGCGGTTGTCGGTGCTTGCTGGGAAGTTCACAGGCATGGACACTCCCGACGTCGGCATCCCGCCGCGGCTCGCACGCCGGATGAACATGGCGGAGCAGTACGAGTACCTGCGGACGAAGTTCACCCGCCGCCGCGCGCTGGTGAGCGCGGGCGCGGTGGCCGGCGGCCTGCTGGCCGGGTGTTCCGGCTCGGGCTCCGGCTCGGACGCGGCGAGCCGGTCCGCCTCTCCCCTGGCCGCCGGCTCCACCCCCACCGAACGGGTGGACGGGGCGGTCGTGACCCCCTTCGGCCGCCATCTCGCCTTCGGCGCGGACCCGAAGACCCAGATGCGGATCTCCTGGCAGGTGCCGCTCACGGTCAGGAAGCCGTACGTACGGGTGGGGCTGAAGCCGTGGGAGCTGAGCCGCAAGATCGAGGCCGAGGTGCGCGATCTGCACACCCCCGGGCTCGACGGCGTACGGCTCGCCCTCGACCAGTTCTATCTGCACGCCGCCCTGGACGGTCTGCGGCCCGGGACGACGTACTACTACGGCGTCGGGCACGAGGGGTTCGACCCGGCGTCCAAGGAACGGCACTCCACGGTCGGCTCCTTCACCACGGCGCCCGCCCGTGCGGAGAAGTTCGTGTTCACGGCCTTCGGCGACCAGGGCGTCACCCCGGACGCGCTCGCCAACGACAAGCTGATCCTCGGCCGCGAGCCCGCCTTCCATCTGCACGCGGGAGACATCTGCTACGCGGACGTGACGGGCCACGGCGAGGAGTCGGACATCTACGACCCGACCGCCTGGGACCTGTTCCTCAAGCAGACGGAGACGGTCGCGAAGACGGTCCCGTGGATGGTGACGACCGGCAACCACGACATGGAGGCCTGGTACTCGTCGAACGGCTACGGCGGCCAGTCGGCCCGCTTCTCGCTCCCCGAGAACGGCTTCGACGCGAAGAACTCCCCGGGCGTCTACTCGTTCACGTACGGCAATGTCGGGATCGTGGCGCTGGACGCGAACGACGTGTCGTACGAGATCCCCGCCAACAAGGGCTATTCGGAGGGCCGGCAGACGGCCTGGCTCGACAGACGGCTCGCGGAACTGCGCAAGGACGACGGGATCGACTTCGTCGTGGTCTTCTTCCACCACTGCGCCTACTCGACGTCGACCCACGCCTCGGACGGCGGTGTGCGGGACGCCTGGCTGCCGCTGTTCACCAAGCACCAGGTGGATCTGGTGATCAACGGCCACAACCATGTGTACGAGCGCACCGACGCGATCAAGAACGGCGGGGTGGGCAAGCCGGTACCCATCGGCGCGTCGACCGATCCGACACGGGACGGGATCGTGTACGTCACGGCGGGCGGCGCGGGCAAGAGCCTGTACAGCTTCCCCTCAGGGGTGAAGGACAGCTACGAGGGCAAGGTCGTCGACCGCGAGTCCGTGGACACGTACCACTGGACGAAGTCGAAGAACCAGAATCCCGACACCGTGGAGTGGTCGCGGGTGCGGTACACCGGCTACTCCTTCCTCTCCGTGGAGGCGGAGGCGGGACCGGCTCCCCGGCTCACGGTGTCGGCGCTCGCCGAGAGCGGGAAGCGCATCGACCACTTCGAGGTGCGGCGCGGGGCGTGAGGCCCCGCGCCGCACGTCGAGCGGGCGCGGCTCCCGGCTCGTGCGAGTGACGTACGGGGCTCAGTGGCCGGTCGAGCCGCCGTTGTCCCGGCGGTCGAGGGCGCGCTGGAGCGCGGCTGCTGCGTTCTTGCGGTCGGACTCGCTGGTGCGGGAGACGTGACGGACTCGGCGGGCGGTCGTCTCGGCCATGATGAATCGGCTCCTTGCCTCCGGCAGCGAACGCCGGAAGTGGGGTGAGGGGGTTACGAGACGCCGGAAGAGGCGGGGAGCGGGGCCGCAGGGGTTGCCTGCAAGGGGCTCCGGCTCACGACCGCCATTCGCTGGGTCGAGCGAGACGTTCGGCTCCTTCAAAGCTAAGCGAGGACTCCGCATCTGTCTCCATAGTTAGTCGGACTTCCTACTATCTGAGACGGCGGATCGGGCCACCCCTCCCTGACCTGCGCTTCTACCGTTCGATCTTCGGCCGCGGCGCGAGACCCCGCAGCTCTCTGATCAGTGCGCGCACCGCGAGCGTCGAGGCGAGTCCGGGCGTGGTCACGTATCCCACGGAGCGGGTCGGACGGTCGGGGCCGAGGTCGGTAATCTCCAGGGTCGGCGGGGCGCCCGTCAGGGACAGCGCGGGCATGATGGCCATGCCCAGACCGCTGCCGACCATCGAGAGCACCGCCCCGTCGTCCTCGGCCCGGACCGTCGCGCACGGGATCCAGTCCTGCCCGGCCCACCAGCTCCTGGTGTACGCGGAGCAGTTCTCCCGCCAGTCGACCAACGGCAGTGAGCGCGGCCGGGGATGTCCGGCCGGATGCACCAGCGAGTACGGCTCCTCCAGGAGCACGTCGCCGATCAGTTCGGGCGGGACCGGCGCGCTCGTGCCGAGGGTCGCGATGCCGAGGTCGGCCCGGCCGTCGGCCACCTCCCCCGCCACGCCGGGGCCGACCTCGCGTACGACCCGTACGGTCGGCTCGATGCCGGGGTGGCGTGCGGTCAGCCGTTCCAGCGCGGGCGGCAGCAGATACAGGGCGGCGCTGCGGAACGCGGCGATGCGCAGCGGTCCGGCGACGGTGTCGCCGCCGTCGGGGCCCGCGCCCACACCCCGCGTCTCGGCGACGAGTGTCTCCAGCATGCGCAGGACGCGCCGCGCGTGGGTCGCGGCGCGGGCCCCGGCGGGGGTGGGCCGGGCGCCGTGCCGGCCGCGGTCGAAGAGGACGACGCCGAGTTTGCGCTCGATGCCGCGTACCGCGTGGGAGACGGCGGACTGGGTCGTGCCGAGCGTGACGGCCGCCGCGGAGAAGCCGCCCTCGCTCGCCACGGCGACCAGGGTCCGCAGTTCCTGCGGCGCGAGATCGGCTGTGCTCATGGGGTCCCCCACCTGTTTCCCGCCTGCTCCCACCTGCTGCCCTGTGGGGGCGGCGCCCCCTGAAGGCAAAAAGACTGCGCCGTTCCCCGCGCCCCTGAGAGGGCCATGAGGGCCGCTCATGGATGCGGCCGTTCCATGAGCGCAACCCTCTGCCCGCCCGGCGCATTCCTGCCTACGGTCCCTGTCCATGACCCTCCCCGTGACCACCCCTGTGACCACCCCCAGGACCGTCTCGCCCGATGTCGCGCTCACCGTGCAGCAGACCGCCCGGCCGACCGGCTTCCCCACCCCCGGCCACTTCCGGTTCGCCGAGTCGGCGGTGCCCGAACCGGCGCCCGGCACAGCCCTGGTGGAGAACCTGTACTGGTCCGTCGATCCGTACCACCGCGAAATGATGGACGGGGACTTCGAGTTGAACGCCCCGCTGGAGGGCCGCACGCTCGGCCGGGTCGTGGAGTCCCGTGATCCGGCGCTGCGCGAGGGCGAGATCGTGTTCCACCGGCTCGGCTGGCGCACCCATTCCGTCGTACGCCCCGAGGAGACCCGCCGCCTCCCCCGCCACGACGGCGTACCGCTCTCCGCGCATCTGAGTCTCTTCGGCGGCACCGGTCTGACCGCGTACGTCGGACTCACCCGGATCGCGCGGCTCCGCGAGGGCGACGACGTGTTCGTCTCGGCGGCGGCCGGCGGGGTCGGTACGGCCACCGGACGCCTCGCCCGACTGCTCGGCGCGGGACGGCTGGTGGGCAGCGCGGGCTCGGCGGCGAAGGTCGCGTACCTCAAGGAGCAGGTCGGCTACGACGAGGCCTTCGACCACCACGGGGGTTCCGTCGCCGGGCAGTTGGCGAAAGCCGCCCCCACCGGCATCGACCTGTTCGTCGACAACGTCGGCGGTGAGCACCTCGGCGCCGCGATCGGCGCCCTGCGCGGACGCGGGCGGGTGGTGCGGATCGGCACGGTCGGCCAGTACAACACCCCGGACGCGCCGCCCGTCCTCTACAACCACGCCGACGTCGTCGAGAAGAGCCTGCGGATCGAGGGCTTCCTGGTGAGCAACTACCAGGACGTGCAGGAGGAGTTGTACGCGTTCGCCGTCCCCCATCTGCTCGCCGGCAGGCTGGCCCTGGACGAGACGGTCGTCGACGGCTTCGAGGGGATCGTGGAGGCGTTCCTGTCGATGCTGCGGGGCGGCAACACGGGCAAGATGATCGTCCGGCGCGACGGGACCGGCTGACCGGCACAGGCACGCCGCCCCCGGCCCGGAGGGATGCTTCCGGGGCGGGGGCGGTTCGGTGGGGACGCCGGTCCGTGTGCGGGGGCGTCCCGGTCCGGGAGGGGCGGAACTCGGCTCAGGTACGAGTCCGGTCTCGGCCCATGTGCGGGTCGGTCTCAGCCCATGTGCGGGTACGGGTAGTCGGTCGGGGCGACCAGCGTCTCCTTGATGGCGCGGGTCAGCGTCCAGCGCATCAGGTTCTGCGGGGCGCCCGCCTTGTCGTTCGTGCCGGACGCGCGACCGCCGCCGAAGGGCTGCTGGCCGACGACGGCACCGGTCGACTTGTCGTTGATGTAGAAGTTGCCCGCGGCGTAGCGCAGCTTGTCCATCGTGTACGCGGCGGCGGCGCGGTCGCCCGCAATGACCGAGCCGGTGAGCGCGTAGTCCGAGACCGACTCCATCTGGGCCAGCATCTCGTCGTAGCCCTCGGGAGTGCTGTCGTCGTAGACGTGCACGGCGAGGAACGGGCCGAAGTACTCCGTGGTGAAGACCTCGTTGGCCGGGTCGGAGCACTCGACGACGGTCGGGCGGACGAAGTAGCCCACCGAGTCGTCGTAGGTGCCGCCCGCGACGATCGTGCAGGTCGGGTCCGCGGCGGCCCGGTCGATCGCTGCCTTGTTCTTGGCGAAGGACCGCTCGTCGATGACGGCGCCGATGAAGTTCGACAGGTCGGTGACGTCACCCATGGTGATGCCGTCGATCTCGGCCGCGAACTCCTCCTTGAAGCCGGAGTTCCAGATGGAGGCCGGAATGTAGGCGCGCGAGGAGGCGCTGCACTTCTGGCCCTGGTACTCGAAGGAGCCGCGGGTCAGGGCGGTCTTCAGGACGGCGCGGTCGGCGCTCGGGTGCGCGACGACGAAGTCCTTGCCGCCGGTCTCGCCGACCATGCGCGGGTAGGTGCGGTACTTCTCGATGTTGTTGCCGACCGTCTTCCACAGGTACTGGAAGGTCTTGGTCGAGCCCGTGAAGTGCACGCCCGCGAGGTCGCGGTGCTCCAGGGCGGCCCCGGAGACCTCGATGCCGTCGCCGGTGACGAGGTTGATGACGCCCTTGGGCAGGCCCGCCTCCTCCAGGAGCTGCATGAGCAGCACGGCGGCGTGGGTCTGCGTCGGGGACGGCTTCCACACGACGACGTTGCCCATGAGCGCGGGTGCGGTGGGCAGGTTGCCCGCGATGGCCGTGAAGTTGAACGGCGTGATCGCGTAGACGAAGCCTTCGAGCGGGCGGTGGTCGAGCCGGTTCCAGACGCCGGGCGAGTTCGCCGGGGGCTGCTCGGCGAGCAGGTCACGGGCGTACTTGACGTTGAAGCGCCAGAAGTCGACCAGTTCGCAGGGACAGTCGATCTCCGCCTGCTGGGCCGTCTTGGACTGGCCGAGCATCGTGGAGGCGGCGAGGGTCTCGCGCCACGGGCCGGACAGCAGTTCGGCGGCGCGCAGGATGATCGCGGCACGGTCGTCGAAGGACATCGCGCGCCAGGTGGGCGCGGCGGCGAGGGCCGCGTCGACGGCGTCCTGGGCGTCCTGCTTCGTGGCGTTCGCGTAGGTGCCGAGGCGCGCCTTGTGATTGTGCGGCTGCACGACGTCGAAACGCTCGCCGCCGCCCATCCGCTTCTCGCCGCCGATGGTCATCGGCAGGTCGATCGGGTTCTCGGCCAGCTCCTTGAGCTTCGCCTCCAGGCGGGCGCGCTCGGGCGTGCCGGGGGCGTAGCCGTGCACCGGCTCGTTGACGGGCGTGGGGACCTGGGTCACTGCGTCCATGGGTTCCGTACTCCTTGATGAGCGGGTGTTTCGGGGCTCGGGCCCGCGGTGGCGGCCCCCTTGCTGAAGTCCTGGGGCTGGGCGCCCGTGTCAGTCCCTGGTGAGGACCGACCGGGCGAAGAAGAGGAGGTTGGCCGGCTTCTCCGCCAAGCGGCGCATGAAGTAGCCGTACCAGTCCGTGCCGTAGGCGGTGTAGACCCGCATGCGGTGGCCCTCGGCGGCGAGCCGCAGGTGCTCGTCGCTCCTGATCCCGTACAGCATCTGGAACTCGTACTCGTCGATCTTGCGTCCGGCGCGCCGTCCCAGTTCCTGCGCGATGGAGATCAGGCGCGGGTCGTGGGAGCCGATCATCGGGTACCCGTCGCCCTCCATGAGGATGCGCAGGACCCGTACGTACGCCTTGTCGATCTCGGGCTTCTGCAGGTACGCGACCTCGGCGGGCTCCTTGTACGCGCCCTTCACGAGCCGTACGCGGCTGCCGTTCGCGGCGAGGCGGCGGGCGTCGGCCTCGGTGCGGAAGAGGTAGGCCTGGATGACGCAGCCGGTCTCGGGGAAGTCCTTGCGGAGCTCCTCGTGGATGGCGAACATCGAGTCGAGGGTGGTGTGGTCCTCGGCGTCGAGCGTGACGGTCGTGCCGATGGCGGCGGCGGCCTCGACGACGGGTCGGACATTGGCGAGGGCCAGCTCGTGGCCGCCCTCCAGCGCCTGTCCGAACATCGACAGCTTCACCGACATCTCGGCGCGCGTCCCGAGGTCGAGTTCCGCGAGGCGGCCGATGAGCTCCAGGTAGGCGTCACGGGCGCCCGCGGCCTGCTCGGGGGTGGTGATGTCCTCGCCGACGACATCCATGGTCAGCTCCAGGCCCTTGGCCGTGAGGTCCTGGATGATCGGCACGATCTGGTCGACGCTCTCGCCCGGGATGAAGCGGTCGACGACCGGCCTGGTCACCGGGGCCGCCGAGACGAGACGACGCATCCGGTCGCTGCGCGAGGCGGCGAGAATCACGGGACCCAGCACGGGGCACCTCCACAGAAAGCCGGTAGACGGAGAACCACCGTGAAACCTAGGGATTCCCCCGATCGTCAGCCATCGACAGCTGTCACGCATCCGTGTCGCCGATCTCAGACAGATGTATGAAGGCGGCCGGAATCGAGGCACAATGCCCAGGTGACGGCCGAATTCAAGGGTGACTATCAAGACCTGGTCGACGAGATCTCGGAGCTCCTCGGCGCCCCCGCGACGCTGGAGAACCGCGACTTCGAGCTGATCGCCTTCGGCGCGTACGACAGCGAGGGCGAGCTGGACGCCTCCGCGCTGGACCCGGTGCGCGCCCGCTCGATCCTCACGCGCCGCTCCACTTCGGCGGTCCGCACCTGGTTCGAGAGTTTCGGCATCGCGCGGGCGACCGGGCCGGTCCGCATCCCGCCGACCCCGGAGGCGGGCGTCCACCGGGGCCGCGTCTGCCTCCCGGTACGCCATCGGGGTGTCGCCCTCGGCTATGTGTGGCTCCTGGCCGACGAGCCGGGGCCCACCGACCGGCAGCTCGCCGCGGCCATGGAGGTGACGCCGCGCATCGGCGCCCTGCTCGCGGACGAGGCCCAGGCGGGCGCCGACCTGAGCCGCGAACTGCGCGCCGTGCTCAGCGCCGGGAGCGGCTGGCAGCGGGAGCTGGCGGTGACGGAACTGCGTACGGCCCTGGGCCCGCGCGGCGAGGGCCCGCACACCGTGCTCTGCGTGGCCGCCTGGCCGTCGGCCGACCCCGACGACGCCCCTTCCGTCCGGACGATCCCGGGCGCCACCGCGCTGTGCGCCCTCCCCTGGAACACCGACGACCAGGGCCTGGCCCTGCTGGTCCGGCTGCGCTCCCCCGAGGTCCTCACCCCGGCGACGACGGCGGCAGCCCGCCTCCTGGAGAGGGCCGAGGAGGTACGGGGGTCCGCCCCGCCCGGGCTGCGGGCGAACGAGATGGCCGGGGGCGCACCGGGCGGCGGCCGTGCGGCGGCCGGGATCGCCGTCCCCCGCACCGGTCTCGCCGATCTCCCCGCCGCCTGGCAGGAGGCCTCCGCCGCCGCCCGCGCGGCCCTGGCGGAGCCCCGGCTCGGGCCGGTCGCGCACTGGTCGTCGATCGGCCCGTACCGCCTGCTGTCGACGATGTCCCCGGCCGCCGCCACCGACCCGGCCGTCCGCCCGCTGCTCACCCCCGCCCATCGCGAACTGGCCCGCACCGCCGAGGTGTTCCTCGACCGTGCGGGCCAGGCCGGCCGCGCCGCGGCGGAACTGGGCGTCCACCGCCAGACCCTCTACTACCGTCTGTCACGCGTCGAACAGCTCACGGGCCTGGACCTGTCCGACGGCGAGGACCGGCTGTTGCTGCACATGGCGATCAAGGCGCGGCGCCTCTAGGGCCTCAGGGGGCTAGCGCCATCACCCCGGTTCCGATGGCCAGGAGCACCGCGCCGAAGAACGTCAGCCTGTTCCGCTGTTCCGCGGGTGTGGGCAGGGGGACGGGGGTGGGGGCGGGCACGCGTACCTCCTGTTCCTGTTCGACCTGCTTGGTGGTGGTGTAGGTGATCACTCCCTTGCCGGGATAGGTCTGTGACGACTCCATCTCCAGCAGAGTGTTCTCCTCGTACCAGGACGGCTCCTCCTCCCGCTCCAGGTCGAATCCGGCGGCGACGATCCGGGTGTCCCCCTTGGCCAGCAGCTGGGCCTGGAGGTTGTCCACGTACCACTCGACGTCCGTCACGCCCTGTTTCTCGGCCCGGCCGCCCTTGTGCTTGGCGTCCCACACGTAGACGAAGGTGTCCGTCCAGAGGATGAGGTCGGCCCAGCCGCCGTTGACGTAGTTCTCCGGATTGCGCGGTTCCAGGCTCTGGCGGTCCATGGTCACCCTGCCGCCCGGATGGGTGTCCTCCAACTGCCGCCCCGCCATGGTGATCGCCTGGTCGTGGTGGCGGGTGAACTTCTCCATGAGGTGCCGTCCGAGGTTGAACTCCTCCCCCTCGGGGGTGCGGCCGGAGGGATCGGAGTACCCGACGGGGTTGTCGTAGGCGTACCCGTACAGGTTGAGGTTGGCCGGGCGCCGCACCCCGCCGTTCGGTGAGCCGTCCAGATAGCCGCCGAGCGCCGGGTCCGGGGACTGCCACAGGCCCGCGCGCGCGTCGTAGTAGCGCGCCCCGTGGTACGAGTAGCCGGTCTCCTCGTCCAGTTCCTTACCGGTGAACCGGTACGGGTTGTCCGCGCCCTTGTTCTCGTCGACCCAGACCTCCCCCGACGGGAAGTAGTCGAGGTGCTCGGCGACCCGGCCCTTCTCGTCCGTGCCGAACGATGTCGAGCCCAGATGGTCGGCGTGGTAGTAGAACTGGTCCTTCTCGTAGAGCCCGAGGGGCTTGGAGGTCTTCGTGGCGATGCGGGTCGTGCCCACGAAGACGTGCTTGAACTCCTGGAGGCCGCGCGTCGAGTAGTTCTGGTTCGGGTAGAGGGCCGTCTGCGTGCCCTCCTTCACGACCCGCTTGCCGTCGGCGTCGTACGTGAAGCGGACGGTCGGCGACTTGCCGAGCTTGTCGCAGGACGACGGTTCCTGTTCCACCGTCTCGAACTTCCACAGGTCGTGGACGCAGGCCAGCCGGTTGCCCTCGTCCCAGACCTGCTGGCGGCGCGGGTGGCCGAGGGCGTCGGACTCGCTGTCGATCAGGTTGCCATTGGCGTCGTACGACAGGGACTCCTCGCCGACCCGGGAGGGGGCGTGCGGGCTCGGGTCCTTGTACGCGTAGGTGTTGGCGTAGGTGGTGTGCTTCTGCACGTTCTCGTGACCGCCGTCCGACACGATCGCGTGGCGCTGGTCCTTGCTCGTGATGTTGTTGATCGTGTCGTACGTGGTCGACACCGCGTACGTGTCGGTCTTCTTCTTGGCGAAGTCGTACGAGCCGGTCGCCTTCGTCAGGCGGTAGAGGTTGTCGTAGGTGTAGGTCTGGACGGTGGGCCCGCCCGTCTCGGTTGTTTCCGCGGTCTCGGCCGCGTCCGCCGTGCCCGCGGCGTCCGCGGCCTCCGCGGCACCGGCGGTGGGTTCGGCCGTGTTCTCCTGACGGGTGACGTTGCCGACCGCGTCGTAGGTGTAGCTGAGCTTCTGGAACGACTCGCCCTTCGGCAGCGTCGAGTTCAGCGTCGCGAGGCGGCGGTCCTCGGCGTCGTACGCGTACGACGTCGCCGTGCCGTTGCCCAGCTCGACGCGGGTCCGCTGGCCGAACTTGTCGTAGTCCAGGGACTTCACATAGTCGTAGCTGTAGTGCTTCTTGGTGCCCGTCGCCGCGGTGACCTGGCCACCGCTGTCGTAGGTGTACTCCAGTTCCTCGCCGTCGGGGTACGTCAGCGACAGGACCCTGCCGAAGCTGTCGTAGCGGTAGCCCGTGGTGAAGAGGCTGGTCGTGTGGAGGGGGCCCGGCAGCGTGCGGGTCTCCTCGACGACCTCACCGAGGGGGCCGTACTGCCGCTTCACCGTTCCCGCGGCGTCCTCGATCTTCGCCACCCGGCCGGCGGTGTTGTCCTTGGCGCCCGGATCGCCGTACGTGTAGCGGACGTCGTTGTCCTTGAAGACCGGGTAGTCGACCTTCACGAGGCGGTTGAAGTCGTACTCGTACGCGATCGCCTTGTGCTTCTTCGCCAGGTTCGCGGTGACCGAGCGGGTCACGTTGCCCGCCGGGTCGTAACCCGTCGTGGTGCGGCCCGCGTCCGGGGAGTCGACGACCGTACGGCGGCCGAAGTCGTCGTACTCGCTCATGGTCGTGTTGTTCCCGTCGTCCACGACCTTCGTCAGCTGTCCGAGCGCGTCGAAGGCGTACGAGGTCCAGATCGGCGCGTCGCCCTTCTTCGCCCCGGGTTCGCGTATCGCGGTCTGCTGCCGGCGCACATCCACGTAGGTGCGGGTCTGGTTGTCCTTCGCGTCGGTCGCCACCGTCTCGAACTGCGGCCGGCCCGCCCGGTCCTTGCCGAAGCCGTAGGCCAGGGAGGTCACCGTCCCGTCCGGCAGTTCCGTGCGCAGCGCGCGGTCGAGTACGTCGTAGGTGATGCGGGCCGGTCCGACCGTGTCGACGGCCGGGTTGTAGGCCGTGTTGGCGGCGCCCTTCGGTTCGGTGACCGGGTAGTACTGCTGCACGACCCGGCCCAGCGCGTCGAAGACACCGCGGCCGGAGACCGTCATCACGTCCTTGCCCGCGACCTCGGCGTCCTTCTTCGTCTGGACGACCCGGCCGAGACCGTCGACGAAGGTGACGGTGTCGATCGTGTCGTCCTTCACCTTCCCGTCCGCGGCACGGTCCAGATGACGGGTGACCGCGTACGGGACGGCGGCCTCGGGGTGGTACGCGAAGGCGATGGTCGGGCGGTCCGCCTTGTGGTCGTGCGGTCCGGTCACCGACGCCACCCGGCCGGCCCGGTCGTAGGTGGTGCGGATCTTCTGGCCGTTGATGTCGACGGACTCGCTCCGCAGACCGAACCGCAGGTCGTACTCGGCCGTCGAGCGGTAGCCGAAGCTGTCCTTCGTCGCCGTCACGTACGTGCCGGTCGGGCCGTCGTACTCGTAGGTCAGCCGGTAGCGCTGACCCCGGTGGTTCTCCGGTGACTTGACCGACTTCAGCGTGCCGGTGTCGTTGTACTCCAGGTCGGTGACGGCCTTCTCGCCGTGGGTCTGCTCGGCGGTGTGGCGGGTGACGTCACCCGTCGCGCAGTCCACCTCCGACTCGCGCGAGCGCATCTTCCTGCCGCCGCCGTACACCTCCACCGCGCGCGCGATGCCGACGATGTGGGTGTCGGCGCACTCGGTGTACCGGGTCTTCGTCTCCACGTCGTCGGCGGCGCCCGGTTCGCCGTAATCGGTCGTGCGGATCACGTTGCCCAGGTCGTCGTACGCCAGCTCCTTCGACGTGCTCTTGCCCGGTGCCGCCGCGCCCTCGTACCAGCGTGACTCCGTCTTCGTCAGACGGGGAAAGAGGGTGGCGCGGGTCGAGTTGCCGTCGGCGGGCTCGCCGGTGGTGATGTCCCGCAGGTCGTAGGTGTTCAGCGTCTCGGTGAACAGGGCGCCCGAGCTGTCCGCCACCGTCTGCCGCTCGACCAGGCCGCGCGTGTAGTGGCCGCGGGTGTCGTACTCGGTGGTGGAGGTGCGCTGCCCGTCCTCGGTGGTGGCGACGGTTCCGTAGCCGCGGAACTCGCGCTCCAGGCGGTCGTACGCGCCGTCCCGGTAGGTGAAGGCCGTCGACCGGGTGTCGGGGCCGTCGCCGGGCAGGTTGTCGTGGACCTTCGCACCGCTCAGCAGCCAGCGGGTGGCGGGCTGGTCGTAGGTGTTGCCGTCGCGCGTGTAGTCGAGGTCGATGCGCGAACCCAGCGGCCGGGACACGGACTTGAGGAGGTTGGTGCGGCCCGTGCGGTTGGCGGCGACGGTCAGCTCGCTGTCCTTGGTGGAGGCGAGGTGGTCGGCGAGCCCGTCGCCGTCGATGTCGCGCAGCATCTGCTCGGCGCGCGAGGCACCGGTGGAGACGCTCGCGCCCGGGTTGGTGATGACGCAGCCGGTCACGAACAGCGTGCAGAAGGGGATCGTGAAGTAGGCGCCGCCGCCGAGCTTGGCGTTGGAGTCCTTGTTGATCCCGTCCAGGCTGCCCTTGAAGGGCACCGGATCGGCGAAGTCGGAGCCGGTGTTGAGGGCGACCCGGATGGGGTCGCCCGCGAGGACGCGGTCGGCGCGGCCGTCGCCGTTGACGTCGACCAGGGAGTTCTTGGTGGACGACGTGGTCCGGTCGAAGGAGGCGCCGCCGCCGAAGCCGTAGAAGTCGGTCTCGAACCCGATGTTGACGCCCGAGCTGGAGCTGCTGCCCTCGTTGATCTTCCCGCCGGGCCAGGGTTCGGCTGCGGCGAAGCGGTAGCCGAGGTTGAGGGCGGCGCGGCCGTTCTCGTAGACGCGGTCGGGAAGCTGGTCGCCGTTGATGTCCAGCAGGTCGAAGCGGCCGTCGGACTTTCCGCTGCCGAGGTTGCCGCCGACGCCCAGCGGGGGCATGTCGTTGCCGGAGGTCGCGGTGTTGGCGGTGCCCGTGGCGGGCGGGGCGGCGTGGCCCCGGCCGGTGGCGAGGGTGCGGGCGGCGCTGCCCGCGTTGGCGTTGCCGGTGACGTTGTCCGACTCGCGTACCGCTCCGCCGGGGACGTCGCCCTTGGTGGCGCCGAGCACGCCGGTCGGTTCGGTGTACTGCACACCGGCGGAGCCGACGACGTCGGGGTAGCTGTCGCCGTTCATGTCAAGGTAGTCGAGGACGCCCTGAGAGGTGCCGAAGGCGACGCTGCCGCCGACGGTTCCCACCCCGCCGCCGACCGAGCCGGTCAGCGAGATCTGCTCGGACTCCGAGATCCGGGGCACGGCCTGCACGGAGGCGAGGGACTCGGCGGTGGGCAGGCCGATGGTCTGTCCGCCGTAGCGCGAGCCGGCCGCCTCGTCCGCGGCGACCCAGACGTCACCGGAGGTCCAGCGGCCGTTCTCCCGGTCGGGCGTGAACGGCACCACGTCCGGCGGGGCGATCCGCGGGTCCCTCTCGAACTCCTCGCGCTCGGCCGCCGGGTCCACGTCGTCGGGCAGCCGGTCGGGGATGGACTCGCCGGTCAGGTCGGCCTGCCTGATGGGCTGTTCGGCGCGGTCGCCGTTGCCGTTGTAGCCGACGGCGGCCCAGCCGCGGTACGGGCGGGCGAAGACGCCCTCGGTGGCGCGGGTGTGCACGGTGGCGGCGACGGTGTCCTCGCCCACGGTCACCTGCGCCGAGGTGACGCCGGAGCCGGTGACGTCGAAGTACAGCGCGTCGCCCGCCTGAGCGTCGACCCGCAACGACGGTGGCTCACCGCCCGGTTGCACGGTCTCCTTGGCGAGCAGCGCGCCGCGCTTCTTCACCGTGAACACGGCGGTTCCGGAGCCGCCCTCTGTCCGCGGGGTGACGGTGAGCGTGCCACCGGGGGCGGTGTACGCGCGCTGCGGCTCCCCACGGGTCGTATAGGTGTCGATGTCGTACGGCGGGCTGAACTCCGCCTCGCCCTCCACGCCTTCGGCCTCGGTGTACTCGGCCCGCGGCGCCCATTGCAGTGCGGCGAGGTCGATCGGGGAGTCGGTCCTGATCCGCCAGGTGAGCCGCTGCCCCTTGGTGACGGTGACGGAGTTGCCGACGTCGAAGGTGCCGGTCTCGGCCGCGCCGACGGTCCGCTCCACGACAGGGTCGCCGTCCCGGGTGATCAGGACGGTGAGGTCGTCGGTGGTGGCCGCCGTCTTCTTCAGATCACCGGTCAGGCGCAGGGTGCCCGTCGCCGGTGCCTCGACGCTTCCGGCACGCCCGGTGAGGGTGAAGTCCTCGGACGCCTGGTAGGAGTGCAGGGGCAGCCCGTTGGCGTCGGTCGCCTCGAACCCGGTGTACGTGACCGCCGGATCCCAGGCGACCTGGTCGGCGGCGCCGTCGAAGACCGAGCCGACCCGGAAGTACAGCTGGTCGCCCTGCTCCACCTCGATCGCGTCGACGCCCTCGGGGGTGCGCGGGGTGCGGTCGTCCTGCTGGACGCGGGCCGACCACAGCTCCCGGTTCTCGTGCTGGACGGCCACCCGGACACCGTCCGGGTCGGCGAACTCGGGGAGTTCCCCGGGCACTTCCTCCAGGGTCACGCTGCCGGTGACGGCCACCGTGCCGTCGTAGGGCGCGGTCCACCGGCGCACCGAGTCCACCAGCGGGAAGGAGGCGATCCGGCGTTCGCGCTCGGCGGTCAGGTCGGGCAGGGTGCCCGCCGCGTCGACCGTGCCGGTGCCGATCGGCGCGGGGGTGTCGGCGGCCGATCCGTAGGTCACCTCGCCGTCGGCGCCGACCCGGCCGAACACCACGGCGGAGCCGTTGACGAGGTCCACCACGCCGTCGGCGTTGACGTCGGCGAAGTAGCGCCGGGTCGTGGAGACGGTACTGATGTGGTCCAGTTGCTGGGCGCCCGCCAGATAGCTCTCGATGCCCGCGGTGCGGCTGCTGGTGGACTCGCTGAAGATTCCCGGCAGGTTGTGCAGGGCGGTCGTGGTGGCGGCGAACTTCGGCTCGCCGCCCGGCCGGGAGAGGTTCTTGCGGAAGACGTAACCGTCACCGCGCTCGAACACCTTGTCCGGCAGATTGTCGCCGTCCACGTCGAGGAGGGCGAGCAGCCCCTCGTCGGTGGACCGGTTGAAGCCCGCCTTCACACCGGCGGAGCCGCTCTTGGAACGGTTCGAACCGAAGCCGACGTACAGGTGGCCGCCCGCGCCGGTGGAGGTGTTGCCGTTGAGCGCCCCGGCCTCACCGGCGCCCGGACGCACACCGTTCACCCGGCCGTTGCGCACGTTGTCGTCCGGCGAGGACCAGTCGACCTTCGCGAACGCGTCGTACGCGCCGTCGGCGTCGCGGATGTCGTCGTAGTAGGAGAACTCGTGCTCGGCGAAGACCTTGCCGTCGGCGTCGAGCTGCGCGACCGACTTCAGCAGCGTCTTGTGGAACGCGCCCTCGCGATAGGCGAGTTCGTAGCCGCGCACCAGCTCGTCCCGGAACCGCACCTCGATACGGCGCAGCAGGTCGGCGGTGACGCGCTTGAAGCCGCCGCGCGCGTCGATGGACACGTCGGCGCGGCGCGGCTCGCCCAGTTCGCGGTCCCTGACGAAGGTCACCGTGTAGGGCCCGTCGGTGTCCCCGTGCCCGCTGTACGCGATCTTCTTGACGTACAGCTCGCGTCCCGCGACGGTCCCGCCCGCCACACCCGCGTCCTCGACGGGCGCGTAGCTGTAGCGCACGGTGTTGCCGTGCGGGTCGCGCACCTCGCGCAGCGCCCAGGAGAAGACGCTGCCCTCGTCGTCCGTCAGCACGGCGCCCTCACCGCCGTAGACATGGCGGACCCCGGACTTGTCGGTCACCTCCCAGCCGTACGTCTTCGGCGAGTCACCGGTGCGGACGATGCGCGCGAAGCCGCCCTCGACCCGGGTGTGGAAGATCTTGTCGCCCTCGCTGCGCGGCTGCGGCTGCGTGCGGTGCGCGACCGGGGTGAGCTGTTCGCCGCCCAGTACGTACGTCTCGGTCTCCTTGGCCGTGTCGTAGCGCGGCACGCCCCAGCGGGTGTCGATGGAGACCGACGGCGTCGAGAGTTCCCAGCCGTTGCCCAGCCAGCTGTCGGCGGAGGCGGAGGAGTAACCGATGGAGAGGGCGGGCTCCGCTCCCCCGCGGCCGGCCGGCAGCTCCAGCGGGTACGAGAGCCGGGCGTCGCCCTGGCTGTTGGCGGCCGGGGCGGCGATCTGCCCGACACCGGCGGAGGGGTCGGCGGCCTGAATGCCCTTGATCCGGTTGGGGTCGTGGCTGACCTGCTCGGGGCCCTCGGGCGCGGTGACGGTGGCGTTCACCATGTCGGTGAAGTGGCTGGTCCGCGAGACGACGACCTGCTTCTCCTCGTCGACCGCGAGCCGCTCCAGCGGCTGCCAGCAGTCGGCGGCCTCGTCGTAGTAGAACGTCCGTATGTCGTTCGGTGTGAGCCCGGCCGTCTTCACCGCGTCGGGGTCGTACGGCAGGGTCACCGTGATGTCGGCCTCGAAGGTGTGCGGGGTCGGCGTGAACCGGTAACCGCTCGGTCCTTTGGTCATGTTGTCCATGCCGGAGCCGAGGCCCGGCATGCTGCTCTCGGTCAGCGGCTGGACGCCGATCTCCGTCGGCCGGTCCACCGCCTCCGGCGCGAGCGCCACTTCGGCGCCGTCGCGTTCGACGCGCTTGGTCACCCCGGTGCCGGGGACGACCCACTCCTTGGTCACCGGGGCGGATTCCGCGGCGATCGGCCCCTTCGCCGTCGCCTCCGACCCCGGTACGCAGCCGCCCAGGGGCTGCACATCGGCCGCTGGTACCGGTTCGCCGGCCCGCCATACGCTGCCGGACAGCAGCGACACGAGCAGGGCGAACCCCAGTAACAGCGGAAGAAAACGTCTACGTCCCCACACCCGACCGGCCATGATGCGGCCCGACCCTTCAGCAGCGGCTAATTCGGCAGGTTGCGCTGTTCCGGAAAGATCCGGTGGGTGTCACAGCGGGTACCACAGCGGGCTGTTCACGCACAGAAAACACACACCGAACACACGTGCACCACATAGTCGGGTCGGCGTGTACACGTCACCAGTGGAAAACCCGCCGCCGTGTCGGCGGGTTCTGGCCATGAGGCGGGGTGGGCTGCCGGGCGGGTCCGCCGGAAGGGCTCGCGTCCGGCGGGGACGTTCGGCGGGAGAGGCGGGAGTCGGACGGCCCGACCCTCAGGCCGGCGGCTCACCCTTCGCCCCCGGCACCTTCCCCTGCGTCGCCTCGACGACCTTCCGCAGGCCCGCGGTGAGTTCGTCGGCGTCGGTCGCGGTCCCGGGATCGAAGGTCCACTGGGCGATGAGCCCCATCATCAGGGTCATGTAGAACTTGCCCAGGGTGTCGACGTCCCCCTCGGACACCTCCTCCTCCAGGCCGCCCATCAGCATCGGGATGATGCCGCGCGCCCCTTCGCGCTGGGCCTTCGCGAGATGGGCGCGCACCCCCGGCAGCTTGTCGCCCATGGCCACGATCTCCATGCTGAGATGCCAGGGCGAGCCGGGTGTGCGCATGGTCGCGATGACGCTCTTCCAGACCTCGTGGAACCGCTCCAGCGAACCCGGTTCCGAACCGGCCACCCCCCGCGGCTCCTCCGCGCCGTCGAAGCCGTCGGAGACCCCCTCGACGATCGAGATGTACGCCTCCGCGAGCAGCGTGTCCTTCGACCCGTAGTGGTAGCCGATCGACGCCAGGTTCGTCCCCGACTCCTTGACGATGTCGCGCGCGGTCGTCCGCGCGAAGCCCTTCTCCAGCAGGCAGCGCTTGGCGCCTTCGAGCAGATCCTCACGGTGTCCCATGCCGGTCACCCTACCCGCGCGACAGACAACCGTCCCAGACGTACGTATTACACAAGCGTACTAGACACTCGTTTAAGACGGCCGTACAGTCCAGGACATGACGAACCCGCCGAACCCTTCGAGCCCGGTCGCCGATGCCGCGCCCCCGTCCGGACCCCGGGCCGGCCGCCGCGAATGGACCGCTCTCGGCGTCCTGATGCTGCCGCTGCTCCTGGTGTCCATGGACGTCTCGGTCCTCTACTTCGCGATTCCCCGGATCAGCGCGGACCTGGAGCCGAGCGGCACCCAGCAGCTGTGGATCTTCGACGTGTACGCCTTCGTGCTCGCCGGGCTGCTGATGACGATGGGCTCGGTCGGTGACCGCATCGGCCGCCGCAGGCTCCTCCTGATCGGCGCCGCCGCCTTCGGCGCCGCCTCGCTGGCCGCCGCGTACGCGAACAGCCCGGAGACGCTGATCGCGGCCCGCGCGGTGCTCGGCATCGGCGGGGCCACCCTGATGCCGTCCACGCTGGCGATGATCCGCACGCTCTTCACGGACCCGGGCCAGCGCTCCAAGGCGATCGGCCTGTGGTCCGCGGTGATGACGGGCGGTGTCGCGCTCGGTTCGGTGATGAGCGGTGTCCTCGTCGAGCACTTCTGGTGGGGCTCGGTGTTCCTGGTGAACCTGCCCGCGATGGCACTCCTGCTGGTCCTCGGCCCGTTCCTGCTCCCGGAGTCCAGGAACCCGTCGCCGGGCCGCTTCGACCTGCTGAGCGTGCCGCTGTCCATGGCCGCCGTACTGCCGGTGATCTACGGCGTCAAGGAGATCCCGTCGGAGGGCTGGAACGTCCGTTACGTCGTCTCGATGACCGTCGGCCTGCTCTTCGCCGCCCTGTTCGTCCACCGCCAGCGGACCGCCGCGTCACCGATGCTGCCGCCCGCGCTCTTCCGCGGGCGGGGCTTCACGCCCGCGGTCGTACTGAACCTGCTGTCGTCGTTCGCCATGCTGGGCTCGGCGTACTTCACCACGCAGTACCTCCAGTCCGTGCTCGGCAAGAGCTCCATGGAGGCCGCGCTGTGGGCCCTGCTGCCCACCGTGCCGGTCGGGGTCGCGGCTCCGGTCGCCGCGCGGCTCGTGCAGCGGGGAGTGAACCGGGCGTACGTCGTCTCCGGGGGCTTCGTCCTCGCCGCCTGCGGCTACGGGATGCTCACCGTCGCCGGTACGGACTCGATGTGGCTGGTGCTCGCCGCGGCGGGCGTCATCGCCTCCGGGATCGTCGTCGTGATGTCCCAGATGATGGACCTGGCACTGGGCACCGTGCCGGCCGAGCAGGCGGGGACCGCGTCCTCGGTGCTGGAGACCGGGGCGGAGTTCGGGGGTGCGCTGGGGATGGCGCTGCTGGGGTCGATCGGGACGGCGGTGTACCGGCACGAGATGCCGGCCTCCGCGCCGGCCGGGGCGCACGAGACGCTGGGGGCGGCGCTTGCCGAGGCTCAGCGGTTGCCCTCGCGGGCGGGGGAATCGCTGGTGGTCGCGGCTCGGGAGGCGTTCACGAGTGGGATGCAGGCGGCTGCGGTCGCGGGGGTGCTGCTTCTTGTGGGCGCGGCGGTGCTGGCGTCGCTGACGCTGCGCGAGGTACGGGTCCGCACCCCGGAATGCGCTCAGCCGGATCTCGCCCCCGCCGCCCCTGCCCATTCCCGTCCCTGACACGGGGGCTCAGCCCCCGAACCCCCGCTGCGCAGTTCCCCGCGCCCCCAGGTACCCAGG
>NZ_JBHXTO010000154.1:0-22170 GCF_042677425.1 Streptomyces sp. NPDC127119
CCCTGGAAAGGGGCGCGGGGAACTGCGCAATCTTTTGCCTTTGAGGGGCGCGGGGAACGGCGCGACCAGCCACAACGCACCCGCACCCGAAGACGCACCCCTTAAGGCGCGACCTCCACAGCCGCAAGCGACTTCTTCCCCCGCCGAAGCACCACCCACCGCCCGTGCAGCAGGTCGGCCGCGGAGACAACCGCGTCCTCGGAGGCGACCTTCACATTGTTCACGTACGCGCCCCCCTCCTTCACGGCCCGCCGCGCGGCGGACTTGCTGGGCACGAGCCCGACCTCGGCGAACAGGTCGACCACGGACCCCGGCTCGGCCACCCGCACCCGAGGCAGCTCGGACAGCGCGGCACTCAGCGTCGCCGCGTCGAGTTCACTCAGCTCTCCCTGCCCGAACAGCGCCCGCGAAGCGGCGATCACGGCGGCGGTCTGCCCGGCCCCGTGCACCAGCGTCGTCAGCTCCTCCGCCAGCGCACGCTGCGCCGCACGGGCCTGCGGACGCTCCTCGGTCAGCTTCTCCAGCTCCTCGAGCTCCGCCCGGGACTTGAAGGACAGGATCCGCATGTACGTCGAGACGTCACGGTCGTCCACGTTCAGCCAGAACTGGTAGAACGCGTACGGCGTCGTCATCTCCGGGTCGAGCCAGATGGCCCCGCCCTCGGTCTTGCCGAACTTGGTGCCGTCCGCCTTGACCATCAGCGGCGTCGCGATGCAGTGCGCCTGGGCGTCCGGCTCCAGGCGGTGGATCAGGTCCAGGCCCGCCGTGAGGTTGCCCCACTGGTCGCTGCCGCCCTGCTGGAGCGTGCAGCCGTACCTCCGGTACAGCTCGAGGAAGTCCATGCCCTGGAGCAGCTGGTAACTGAACTCCGTGTAGCTGATGCCCTCCTGGGACTCCAGACGCCGGGCGACCGAGTCCTTGGTGAGCATCTTGTTGACGCGGAAGTGCTTGCCGATGTCCCGCAGGAACTCGATGGCCGACAGACCGGCCGTCCAGTCCAGGTTGTTCACCATGACCGCGGCGTTCTCGCCCTCGAAGGACAGGAACGGCTCGATCTGGGAGCGCAGCCGGCCGACCCAGTCGGCGACCGTCTCCGGGTCGTTCAGCGTGCGCTCCGCCGTCGGGCGCGGGTCGCCGATCTGACCGGTCGCCCCGCCCACCAGGGCCAGCGGGCGCAGGCCCGCCTGCTGGAGCCGGCGCATGGTGAGGACCTGCACCAGGTGCCCGACGTGCAGGGAGGCCGCGGTGGGGTCGAAGCCGCAATAGAACGTGACGGGACCGTCCGCGAGCGCCTTGCGCAATGCGTTCTCGTCGGTGGACAGGGCGAACAGCCCGCGCCACTTCAGGTCGTCGACGATGTCCGTCACGGTTCTCATGTCTCCTAGCAAGATCTTCGTGCAGTCGGAAGGACAGCCCAGGGGGCAGCCGACCGCGTGGCTACCGAGGTTATACGCCCTGACTGACAGAGCTCATATTGAAATCCGGCACCCGCAGCGCCGGCATCGCGGCCCTGGTGAACCAGTCGCTCCACTCGCGCGGCAGCGTCTTCTCGGTCCGCCCCGCCTCGGTCGCCCGCCCCAGCAGCCCCACCGGCGACTCGTTGAAGCGGAAGTTGTTCACCTCGCCGGTGACCTCGCCGTTCTCCACGAGGTAGACGCCGTCCCGGGTCAGCCCGGTCAGCAGCAGCGTCGCCGGATCGACCTCGCGGATGTACCAGAGGCAGGTCAGCAGCAGCCCGCGCCCGGTCGCGGCGACCATCTCCTCCAGAGAGGTGTCGTCGCCGCCGTCGAGGATGAGGTTCCCGATGCCGGGAGCCACCGGCAGCCCGGTCAGGGCCGCGCTGTGCCGGGTGCTCGTCAGGCGCTTCAGCTCGCCCTCGCGGACCCACTCCGTGGCCTTCAGGGGCAGTCCGTTGTCGAAGACGGAGGCGTCGTCCCCGGAGGAGTGGGTGAGGACGAAGGGGGCGCTTTCGAGCCCGGCCTCGTTCGGGTCGCTGCGCAGGGTCAGCGGCAGGTCGGTGAGCCGGTCGCCGACACGCGTGCCGCCGCCTGGCTTGCTGAACACCGTCCGGCCCTCGGCCGCGTCCCGGGCCGCCGCCGACCACAGCTGGTAGATCAGCAGGTCGGCCACGGCGGTCGGCGGCAGCAGCGTCTCGTACCGCCCGGCGGGCAGGTCGATCCGCCGCTCCGCCCAGCCCAGCCGGACGGCCAGCTCGGCGTCGAGCGCCGCCGTGTCGACGTCCTGGAAGTCCCGCGTGGAGCGGCCGGCCCACGCCGAGCGCGTACGGTCCGGGGACTTGGCGTTCAGCTCCAGCGTCCCGTTGGGCTGGTCGTGCCGCAGGCGCAGCCCCGTGGACGTCCCCAGGTAGCTGGTGACCAGCTCGTGGTTGGCGAAGCCGTACAGTTCACGGCCGCCCGCACGCGCGCGTGCGAACGATTCGCCGAGCGCCGGGGCGAAGTCGGTGAACACCGCCGACGAGGTCTCGGCGGGCGCGTCCGTGAAGTCGGGGGAGGCGGGCACGCCCTCGACGAGCGGCTGCGCGTCCTCCGCGGGGCCCGCCCCGCGTGCCGCGGCCTCGGCGGCCCGTACCAGCGGCTCCAGTTCGTCGGCGGTCACCGCGGAGCGCGAGACGACTCCGGAGGCGGTGCCCTCACGGCCGTCGACCGTGGCGACGACGGTCAGGGTGCGCCCGCGCGTGACACCGTTGGTGGTCAGCGCGTTGCCCGCCCAGCGCAGGTTCGCGGTCGACCGCTCGTCGGCGATGACGACACATCCATCCGCCCGGGACAGCGCGAGGGCGCGCTCGACGATCTCGTGCGGCTTGTTCGTACGAGGACTCATCGCCCGGCCTCCTGCGTGGTGTTGAGGATGTTGACGCCCTTGAAGAGGGCGGAGGGGCAGCCGTGCGAGACCGCCGCGACCTGGCCCGGCTGGGCCTTGCCGCAGTTGAAGGCGCCGCCCAGGACGTAGGTCTGCGGGCCGCCGACGGCCGCCATCGAGCCCCAGAAGTCCGTGGTCGTCGCCTGGTAGGCGACATCCCGCAGCTGGCCCGTGATCTGCCCGTTCTCGATCTTGAAGAACCGCTGGCCGGTGAACTGGAAGTTGTAGCGCTGCATGTCGATCGACCAGGACCGGTCGCCGACGACGTAGATCCCGCGGTCGACGCTCCCGATGAGGTCGTCCGTGGACATCCCCGCCGGATCGGGCCGCAGCGACACGTTCGCCATGCGCTGTACGGGCACATGGCCGGGCGAGTCGGCGTACGCGCAGCCGTTGGACCGCTCGAAGCCGGTCAGCTTCGCGATCCTGCGGTCCAGCTGGTAGCCGACGAGCGTGCCGTCCTTCACCAGGTCCCAGGACTGCCCGGCCACGCCCTCGTCGTCGTACCCGACGGTCGCGAGTCCGTGCTCGGCGGTGCGGTCGCCCGTCACGTTCATCAGCTCGGAGCCGTACCGCAGCTTGCCCAGCTGGTCGAAGGTGGCGAACGAGGTCCCGGCGTACGCGGCCTCGTACCCGAGCGCGCGGTCCAGCTCGGTGGCGTGCCCGATGGACTCGTGGATGGTCAGCCACAGGTTGGACGGGTCGACGACCAGGTCGTACACCCCGGCCGTGACGCTCGGCGCCCGCATCTTCTCCGCCAGCAGCTCCGGGATCCGCCCCAGCTCCGCCTCCCAGTCCCAGCCGGTGCCGGTGAGGTACTCCCAGCCGCGCCCGACGGGCGGCGCGATCGTGCGCATCGAGTCGAACTCGCCGCTCGACTCGTCGACGGCCACGGCGGTCAGCTGCGGGTGCAGCCGGACCCGCTGCTGGGTGGTCACCGTGCCCGCGGTGTCCGCGTAGAACTTGTTCTCGTGCACGGTCATCAGCGAGGCGTCGACATGGCTGACACCGGGCGCCCCGAGCAGCCGCGCACTCCACTCGGCCAGCAGCCCGGCCTTCTCCTCGTCCGGTACGGAGAAGGGGTCGATCTCGTACGAGGAGACCCACGTCCTGTCCGCGTGCACGGGCTCACCGGCCAGCTCGACGCGCTCGTCGGAGCCCGCCGCCTTGATCACCTTCGCCGACAGCTTGGCCATGGCCACCGCCTGCGACGCCACCTTCGCGGCGGCGTCCATCGTCAGATCGACGCCGGAGGCGAACCCCCAGGTGCCGCCGTGCACGACCCGTACCGCGTACCCGAGGTCGGTCGTGTCCGACGACCCCGCCGGCTTCGCGTCCCGCAGCCGCCAGGACGCGCTGCGCACCCGCTCGAACCGGAAGTCCGCATGGTCGGCGCCCAGCGCCCGCGCCCGCGCGAGCGCCGCGTCGGCCAGGGCCCGTAGCGGCAGTGCCGTGAAGGCTTCGTCGATGGAATGGGGCACGGAGGTCTCCCTTGTTGTCGCCTGTCGGTTCCGATCATGTCGCGCGGGCGGGCCCGACGGCCAGGCTTTTCTGTAGGGACCCGACAGCGAGTCCCCCGAGCCACTGTCGGTGCCCGATTCTCCGCGAGGCCGACCGTACCGATAGGTTTTCGAGGTACCAGACCGGCTATCGAAAGGGTGATCCGTTGAGCCGCTCGGTTCTCGTCACCGGAGGAAACCGGGGCATCGGCCTCGCCATCGCCCGCACGTTCGCCGACGCGGGCGACAAGGTCGCGATCACGTACCGTTCGGGCGAGCCCCCGGCCGCCCTCACCGAACTGGGCTGCCTCGCGGTCAAGTGCGACATCACCGACACCGAGCAGGTGGAGCAGGCCTACAAGGAGATCGAGGCCGCGCACGGCCCCGTCGAGGTCCTCGTCGCCAACGCCGGTGTCACCAAGGACCAGTTGCTGATGCGGATGTCCGAGGAGGACTTCACGTCCGTCCTGGACACCAACTTGACGGGCACCTTCCGGGTCGTGAAGCGCGCCAACCGCGGCATGCTGCGCGCGAGGAAGGGCCGTGTCGTCCTGATCTCCTCGGTGGTCGGCCTCCTCGGCTCGGCCGGCCAGGCGAACTACGCGGCCTCCAAGGCCGGCCTGGTCGGGTTCGCGCGCTCGCTCGCCCGTGAGCTGGGCTCGCGCAACCTCACCTTCAACGTCGTCGCGCCCGGTTTCGTCGACACCGACATGACGAAGGCGCTCACCGACGAGCAGCGCGAGGCCATCGTGAAGCAGGTGCCGCTCGGCCGCTACGCGCAGCCCGAGGAGATCGCCGCAACGGTGCGGTTCCTCGCCTCGGAAGAGGCCTCGTACATCACTGGAGCCGTCATCCCCGTAGACGGCGGACTGGGAATGGGTCACTGATCACCATGAGTGGAATTCTTGAGGGCAAGCGGGTCCTGATCACCGGTGTGCTGATGGAGTCGTCCATCGCCTTCCACACCGCGAAGCTGGCCCAGGAGCAGGGTGCCGAGATCATCCTGACCGCGTTCCCGCGGCCCACGCTGACCGAGCGCATCGCACGGAAGCTTCCCAAGCCCACCAAGGTCATCGAGCTCGACGTGACCAACGACGAGCACCTCGGGCGGCTCGCCGAGGTCGTGGGCGCGGAGCTGGGCAGCCTCGACGGCGTCGTGCACTCCATCGGCTTCGCCCCGCAGGACGCCCTCGGCGGCAACTTCCTGAACACGCCGTTCGAGTCGGTCGCCACGGCCATGCACGTCTCCGCCTTCTCGCTGAAGTCGCTGACCATGGCCTGCCTGCCGCTGATGCAGAACGGCGGCGGCTCGGTCGTCGGCCTCACCTTCGACGCCCAGTACGCGTGGCCGCAGTACGACTGGATGGGTCCGGCCAAGGCCGCCCTGGAGGCCACCAACCGCTACCTCGCCCGCGACCTGGGCAAGCAGAACGTGCGCTCCAACCTCATCTCGGCCGGTCCGATCGGTTCGATGGCCGCCAAGTCCATCCCGGGCTTCGGCGAACTGGCCGCCGTCTGGGACGACCGCGCGCCCCTGGAGTGGGACCTCAAGGACCCCGAGCCGGCCGGCCGCGGTGTCGTCGCCCTGCTCAGCGACTGGTTCCCGAAGACCACCGGCGAGATCATCCACGTCGACGGCGGGCTGCACGCGATCGGCGCGTAGTCACCGCCGCGCAGGTGCTTCCACGGTGGCGCCCCGTTCCCCGCAGTGCGCGGGGAGCGGGGCGTCACCCGTTCGGCCCCACCGGCCGGGCGGCCGTGAGGGGTAACGGCCCACTCTGGAGGAGGAGTTCTCCGAAGCAGGAGTTCTTCTCCCGAGATGCCCTCCAGAGCCCGGCCGAGGAGGTCCCTTTGTGCGCCTGTCCCAGGCCCGATGCACGCATCGGCTCCACAGGAACGGCTTCGCGGCAGCCCCCGCCGCACTGTTCGCCGCTCTGACCCTGCTGCTCGCGGTGCCCTCCGACGCCGCCTCGCACTCCGCGCACGGCCCACACATCGCGCACGGCGCGGGAACAACGCCCCACGCGCGCGTGCCCGCTGAGACACGGCCCTTCGGAGCGGCGTGCCGGACGGTCGTCGAGGGCTCACACGTGACGGCGTACTGCCACAACCCGTATCCGGAGTCCGACCATGTCGGTCTGCACATCGAGTGCGACCGGTGGTGGGACATCGACGCCGACGGGGCGAGGGTCGAGGCGGGCCCCGCGCAGAACGTCCGGCTGACCGGCCGCTGCTGGAAGGAAGTCCGCTCGGCGTGGGTCAGCCACGGGAAGTGACGTTCCCCGCCTGCCCCGGCCGTCCTGACTGTCCCGGCTGCACCGACTGTCCCGCAGGCCCCGCAGGTCTCTCGGTCTGGGCACGCTCCGCCGGCTCGGACCGCCCCGGGCGGCACAGGAGGAACGGGTAGCCGGCCGCCTCCGAGGCCGCCGTGTGCGCGTCGCCCGCGCGGATCGCGTCCACCAGGCGCGTGTGGTCCATGTGCGTCTCGGGCGTCAGCTCCTCGCCGACGTCCTCGCGCAGCCAGTCGCGCACGACCTCGCCCAGGTCCGCGTACATCGCCGTCATGACGTCGTTGTGGGACGCGGCGACCACGGCCAGGTGGAAGGTCGTGTCGGCGGTCACGAAGGCCTCCGTGTCGCCGGACTCCCAGGCCTCCTCCCGGCGTACGAGGAGGGCGTCCAGCTGCTTCAGATCGCGCTCGGTACGGCGCTCGGCGGCCAGCCTCGCCGCGCTCGACTCCAGCGTGGAGCGCAGCTCGGCGATGTGCCGCGGGTCGGCGTCCGCGAAGCGGCGGTGCATCACACCGGCCAGCTCGCTGGTCGCCAGCACGTACGTGCCCGAGCCCTGCCGGATGTCGAGCAGACCGTTGTGCGCGAGGGCCCGCACGGCCTCCCGGACCGTGTTGCGGGCCACTCCCAGCTGCTCGACCAGCTCGGGCTCGGTGGGGATGCGGGAGCCCACCGGCCACTCTCCCGAGGTGATCTCGTTCCGCAATGCGGCGATGACCTGCTCGGACAGGGCCGAACGGCGAGGGTGGCTCAGGGGCATGACGGTCCTTCGCGCCAGGGGGTTGGACAACCAATCATCCCATGATTCTATGATGGGGTTCATGACAGGCGAGGAAACCAGGACGACCGTGTCCCCATCGATGCCGACACAGACACCGATACGCAGCTCCGCACAGGACGTGGACCTGGACACGCCCCCCACGCGCGCGTGGATGACGCGTCTGGTGATCGTCGGCATCGTCCTGACGGCCCTCAACCTGCGCCCCGCCATCACCAGCCTGGGCGCCCTCCTGGAAGAGGTGCGCGACGGCCTCGGCATGAGCGGCAGCGTCGCCGGGCTCCTCACCTCCGTACCGCCGCTCTGTTTCGCCGTCTTCGGCGTCATGGCACCGCGCCTCGCCCGTCGCTTCGGACCCGCCGCCGTGGTCTGCGCGGGCATGGTGGCGATCGGTACGGGTCTGGTGCTGCGGCCCTTCGTCGGGGGCACCGCGGGCTTCCTGGTCGCCAGCGCCCTCGCCCTCATGGGCATCGCCGTCAGCAACGTCCTCATGCCGGTGATCGTCAAGCGCTGGTTCCCGGACCGGGTCGGCACCATGACCGGCCTCTACTCCATGGCCCTCGCCCTCGGCACCGCCGCCGCGGCCGCCGTCACCGTGCCCATGACCCGGGCCCTGGGCGGCAACTGGCAGACGGGCCTCGCCGTCTGGGCCTCCCTCGCGGCCGTCGCCGTCCTGCCCTGGATCCCTCTCGTACGGGCCAAGGGCACGCCCCTGTCCGCCGACGCGGCTCCTGGGGGCGCCGCCCCGGCCACGGCCCCGAGCACGGCCTCCGGAGCGCGTCAGGAGGCCGCCCCGCTGCGGATCACCCGCAGCCGTACCGCCTGGGCGCTCGCCGTCTTCTTCGGGCTCCAGGCCACCGCCGCGTACATCACGATGGGCTGGATGGCGCAGATCTTCCGGGACGCCGGCGTCCCGGCGGGCACCGCAGGACTGCTGCTCGCGGTCACGATGGTGATGGGCGTGCCCCTGGCCTTCGTCATCCCGCGGCTGGCCACCCGGCTGCCCCACCAGGGGCCCATCGTCGTCGCCCTCGGCCTCTGCGGGTTCGCCGGCTACGCGGGGCTCTATCTCGCCCCGGCCGCCGGCGCCTGGGCGTGGGCCCTGCTGCTCGGCATCGCCAACTGCGCGTTCCCGCTGGCCCTCACCATGGTCGGCATGCGGGCCAGGACCGGCGCGGGGGTCGTACAGCTGTCGGCCTTCGCGCAGAGCACCGGCTACCTCATCTCGATCCCCGGCCCGCTGCTGGTGGGCGTCCTCTACCAGCACAGCGGCGGCTGGGGGCTGCCGATCGCGCTCATGGCGGGCCTGATGGTCCCGCAGATCGTGGTGGGCGTCCTGGCGGGCCGCGACCGCACGGTGGAGGACGAGGCCGCGCGGTGACCACCGCTCCCGGACCGTGCGGTGATCACTCCTTCCGGGCCGCGCGACGAGCGCCGCTTTCGAACCGCGCGGCGACCGATCCCTCCGGACCGCGTGACGAGCGCCGCTCCCGGACCGCGCGGCGACCGCACCTCCCGCCCCGCACGGCGACCGCTCCTCCCGGGCGGCGCGACGACCGCCCTCGGACACCGACCCCACCCGTGAGGATCCGGGCGAAGAGTGCGAGACTGGGCCCATGCCCGTGCTCGATCCGAACCCCAAGAACGGCCAGAAGAAGATGCTCCTCGTCTTCGGCGCGTTCCTCCTCATCTTCGTGGTCATCGGCGTCATCGCGTCCATCGCCTCACCCTGACCGTCCCGCCCTGATCGCGCTCCGCCGAGCCCTCGTGGCAGCGAAGGGTGGGGTTATCCCCCCGTCCCCTAGGGGGTGAGTGTCAGGGTCAAGTGGGTGGATCACCGGATGGGTTGAGGGTTCCCGAGTCCGTACCTTCGAGATGTGACCGCGAGGACGCGGACCACGGACCACTCGAAGCCCCACGGAGGCGGCATGTCGGCCCCAACGCACACCCCGCCCCACCCGGCGACCGGGCGCGGCGTCGAGACGCGACTGCCCTGGTGGGCGCTGCTCCTCCCCGCCCTCGCCTTCGCGGCGCTCCTGCTGCTGATACTGAACCCGGCGGACGCCCACGCGGCGGGCACGGACCCGGCGGTCGGCAGCCTCTTCGAGCGGATCCAGCAGCTGGTGCTGCACCAGGGCGCGTGAGCCGCCCGCGCCCCGGCTCGTGAGATCGTGCCGCGCCAGGGGCTCCTGAGCTCCCCGTGCCCCATGGTGGGGCAGCGCATCAACTCCCTGCGCCCCGTGGCGTGTTTCATGCGAAGCTGGGACCCATGAGCGTCGCAGAACCCCGCAGGATTGTCCTTTTCCGGCATGCGAAGGCCGACTGGCCCGAAGTGCCCGACCACGAGCGTCCGCTGGCCGAGCGGGGCCGCAAGGACGCCGCCGTCGCCGGACGCAAGCTGGCCGACACCGGCATCCCCTTCGATCTGGCCCTCTGCTCCACCGCGACCCGGACCCGCGAGACCTGGAAGCTCGCCGTCCAGGAACTGCCGCACCGGCCGAAAACGGTCTACGAGGAGCGGCTCTACGAAGCCTCCCCGGGCGAGCTGATCGCCGTACTGAACGAAACCCCGGACGACGCGCAGAACGCCCTCCTGATCGGGCACAACCCCGGAGTGCAGGGCCTCGCCGACATCCTGGCGGGCCGGTCCGAGGCCGACGCGAAGGGAGGGGTGAGCCGCGAGTTCCACCCCGCCGCGTTCGCCGTGCTCTCCTTCACCGGGTCGTGGAAGAGCCTGGAGCCCGGCGCGGCCACCCTGCTCGACTACTGGGACCCGTCCGAGTGAACGGACCGTGAGCGCGGACGGGGCCCGGCACCACGACGGTGCCGGGCCCCGTCCCTGTCGCGGGAGACCCCGGGTGCTCGCGGAAGCGCGCACACGAGGGCTGTCAGTCGACGTGCATGTCCGCCGCCTCGACCTCTTCGCGCGTCACGCCCAGCAGGTAGAGGACCGTGTCCAGGAAGGGGAAGTTCACCGCGGTGTGCGCGGCCTGGCGCACCACCGGCTTGGCGTTGAAGGCGACTCCGAGACCGGCCGCGTTGAGCATGTCCAGGTCGTTGGCCCCGTCACCGATCGCCACCGTCTGCGAGATCGGAACGCCCGCCTCCGCGGCGAACCGGCGCAGCAGCCGCGCCTTGCCCGCCCGGTCCACGATCTCGCCGATCACCCGGCCCGTCAGCTTCCCGTCGACGATCTCCAGCGTGTTGGCCTGGGCGAAGTCCAGCCCGAGCCGTTCCCGCAGATCGTCCGTCACCTGCGTGAAGCCGCCGGAGACGACACCGACCTGGAAACCGAGCCGCTTCAGTGTGCGGATCAGCGTGCGCGCCCCCGGTGTCAGCCGCACCTCGCTGCGCACCTTGTCCACCACGGAGCCGTCGAGCCCCTTGAGCAGCTTCACGCGCGCGTGCAGGGACTGCTCGAAGTCCAGCTCGCCGCGCATCGCGGCGGCCGTCACCTCGGCGACCTCGGCCTCGCAGCCGGCGTGCGCCGCGAACAGCTCGATGACCTCGTCCTGGATGAGCGTGGAGTCCACGTCCATGACGACCAGGCGCTGGGCCCGCCGGTGCAGCCCGGCCGCGACCACCGCGATGTCGACGCCGAGTGCGGCGGCCTCGGTCACCAACGCGGTCCGCAGTGCCTCCGGCTCCGTACCGGACACCGCGAACTCGACCGCGGTCACGGGGTACTTGGCCAGCCGGAAGATACGGTCGATGTTGCCGCCGGCCCCGGTGATCCGGGCGGCGATGGCGGCCGTCGACTCCGCGGTGAGCGGATGTCCGAGAACGGTCACCAGCGACCTGCCGTGCCCGCGGGGCCGGTTGTCGCCGTGACCGGAGATGATCTCGGTCTGCAGCCGCATCGAGTCCGCCCAGCTGTGCACGGTGGCGCGCAGATCGCCCTCCAGGCCGGCCGGCGGATGCGTCACGAGCGCGCACAGCACGATCCGGCCACGGGTGACGACCTGCTCGATGTCGATCACGTCGACCGAGTAGGCGGCGAGGGTGTCGAAGAGCCCGGCGGTGATACCGGGACGGTCCTTGCCGAAGATCTTGACGAGGAGAGTGGGGACATCAGTGGGAACATCAGGGGTCTGTGATGCGCTCATGGTGCTTACACCGTATCCGGCACTCCGTGCCGAATGCCCCCGAGGTCCGCCTGACGGACGGGGAACAGTACATGTCGCCCGGGTGTCCCCGGCCTTCACGGGCCGTGTCGGCCCCGCGCCCGCTCTCCGGTCAGCGGCGCCCGCCCGGCCTGCGGGGCGGCGGCGGGGGAGGCAGCTCGTCCGGCGGGGGAGGCGGCCCGTCCTGCGACGAGCGGGGCCGGCGCCGGGCTCCGGGCCGCGGAGGCCCCGGACGGGGCGTCGGCGGGAAGGGGCCGATCATCGTCTGCGCCCCGTACACGTCGTCCGGCACGTCGTCCGGCGGACGCGAGCCCGGTGGCTGACCACCGCCGCCCGGAGGCTGCCCGCCAGGCCCTGATTGCCCACCAGGAGGCCGTGGCCGGCCACCAGGGGGCTGCGGCTGCCCACCGGGAGGCCGTTGCTGTGTGCCCGGGGCGCGGGGCTGTGCGCCGGGCGGCCGGGAGCCGCCGGGGGTCTGGGGGCCGGAGCGCCGTCCGGGCCCTGACTCCCGTAATTCGTCGGGGATCCGCAGATAGGGGTTCGTCTCCGGGTTCGTCGGCCGGAACGGCGTCCCGGGACGGTACGGACCGGCCTCCCCGGCCGGCTGCCCCGCCGCCTGCCCGGCCACCTCCGCGTACGAGGCGACGGCCTCCGGCGCGGTCGCGTCCGCGTCACCCCGTGCCGGCGGCGCCGCCTGACGGCCGGCCGCACCCGACGCGCACGCGAGCAGCGCACCCACCGCGCCCGCGACCGCGCCCCACAGCGCGCCGAGCAGCAGCGCCATGCCGAGCTGCCCGCGCAACTCGATCCCGGAGTCGAACGCGTCTATGCCGAGCACGGACAGCGAGGCGTTCACGGACACCTCCGTCAGCCAGACCAGCAACGGCAGCACCAGCGCGGTCACGATCGCCAGCCGCAGTGCGCAGCGCGCCGCGAAACCGAGGACGCCCCGCTCCCGTACGAACGGGGTGCGCGCCGCGGTCAGGACGCCCGCGAACAGCATCATCAGGGCCGCCGCGATGCCCAGCAGCCAGACCCGGCCGTCCAGTTCGGCCAGCCTGGCCAGGGTCACGGGCTTGTCGGAGAACTTCAGGAGGTCGTCCATGGGATCCGGCAGGAACTGCAGGAACGGACCCGTGGCCGTCCCGTCCCACGGCACGAAGAGCCCGATCGGGATACCGAGCCACACGCCGTTGGGCGCCCCGAGCAGGGCGGCGCCGGCGATCCGTTTCGGGTTGTCGTCGCCGATCGCCGCGTACGCCGCCGCCGCGAAGCCCGCGAGGACCGCCACCAGCAGGACCGTGACGAGCGCGGACACCGCGGGACGCACCACGCGGTGCACCGCCGTCCAGCCGCCCGGCAGCGGGGTCCTGCGCGAGGCCAGCAGCGCGATCAGCAGGATGCCGAGGACCCAGCCGAGGCCGCCGAGGAGCGTCGGCACGGTGTCGACGGTGAAGCCCACCTTGGCGTTCGCGTCCGCGAGGTCCCCGAGCCGGTCCGGCAGCAGACCGCCGATGTTGCCGAGTCCGGGCACCTCCACGTCGTCGGGGACCCCGCCGCCCGGCAGCTTGTCGAGCCCGAGCGCACCGCCGTCGATCGTGATGATGTCGTGTCCCGCCCAGGCGAGACCCCCCAGTAACGCCACGAAGAGGGCGGCCACCGCGCCCGCCCGCGCCAGCAGTTCGGCGGGCGCGATCACCGCGCCCGCCCCGCGCAGGGAGCGCAGGAAGAACCAGGACAGCAGCAGCGCCCCCACCAGGCTCACCCCGAGTGGCGTGATCTGGAGGGCGGTGTCGGCCTGGGCACCTTCCAGCCCGAACGCCGACATATCGCCCGAGGGCGTCACCGAACCGCCCGCCCCGAGCGCCACGAGCGCCGCGGTCATCGGCCCGAGCGAGGCCGTCTCGTCGGCGCCGAGCAGATGCAGCCCCAGCGCGGCCACGCCCGCCATGCCGATCAACGCCCAGCTCACGGCGGCGATCGAGGACAGCAGCACATCGCCCACCGGCACGCGCCTGCCCTGTCCCACGGACCCGTCGCTCATCATCAGCCCCCCGACTCCGCACCCGCGACACCTCCGCCGCGGTGTCCCCCTCGCGTGGGATTACCACTCTCCGGTCCGGTTTCAACCCCGTCAACGGAAACGGACAAGACGCCCGTACTCGGTCTTCGAGAGGCCCGACTTTCGGTCAGGGGCCTCCTACTGAAATAGTTCCCCACGATGTTCGACATCCCTAGACTCCCTGTGTTGGGGGTACATCGGGGGACAACACAGTGGGGCATGGAGTGCCGGAACTCGTACTGGAATTGAACGGACGGACCTGGACGCTCGAAGCGTCCAGGCCATACACCCTCGGACGCGATCCGCAGGGGGACATCGTGCTCGAGGACGCCAGGGTGTCCTGGCGTCACGCCACGATCAGCTGGGGCGGCCGCAGTTGGGTCATCGAGGACCACGGCAGCACCAACGGCACATTCGTGCAGGGGCAGCGGATCCATCAGATGGAGATCGGCCCCGGCTCGGCCGTGCACCTCGGCAACGCGACCGACGGGCCACGCCTGAGCCTGACGGGCGCCGCGGCCGCGGCACCGCAGGCACAGCCCCAGCAGCAGCCGTACGCCGCTCAGGGCGCCCCGGCGGCCGGCTGGGCGCAGCAGACGCCGCAGGCGCCCGAGCAGAGCTGGCAGCAGTCGCAGCAGGGGCAGCAGGGCGGGCACATCCCGCAGCAGCAGGGCTCCGGCGGCGCCGCGGGGGCGCCGCCGGTCTACGGCGACCGCAGCCCGACCACGTTCCACCAGATGTCGCTGGGCCGCGTGATGCGGATCGGCCGTGCGCTGGAGAACGAGCTGGTCGTCTCCGACCTGCAGGTCTCGCGGCACCACGCCGAGTTCCACGCGACGCCCGACGGGCGCTACGAGATCCGTGACCTCGGCTCGCACAACGGCACGTTCGTCAACGGTATGCCGATCGCCAAGGGCGGCTCCGCGCTGCTCGGCGCGAACGACATCGTCGGCGTCGGCCACTCGACGTTCCGCCTGGTGGGCGACCGCCTCGAAGAGTTCGTCGACACCGGTGAGGTCTCCTTCTCGGCCCGCCACCTGACCGTCACGGTCGACGGCGGCAAGCAGATCCTCAAGGACGTCTCCTTCGGCGTGCCGGAGAAGTCGCTCATCGCGGTCATCGGACCCTCCGGCTCCGGCAAGTCGACGCTCCTCAAGGCGCTCACGGGCTACCGCCCCGCCAACGAGGGTGACGTCCTCTACGACAACCGAAACCTCTACAAGCAGTTCGCCGAGCTGCGTCAGCGCATCGGTCTGGTCCCGCAGGACGACATCCTGCACAAGGAACTGACCGTCAAGAAGGCCCTCAAGTACGCGGCCAAGCTGCGCTTCCCCGCGGACACCACGACCCAGGAGCGCGACTCCCGGATCGACGAGGTGCTGCGCGAGCTCAAGCTCGACATCCACAAGGAGAAGAAGGTCACCTCCCTCTCCGGTGGCCAGCGCAAGCGCGTCTCGGTGGCCCTGGAGCTGCTGACCAAGCCGTCGCTGATCTTCCTGGACGAGCCGACCTCCGGCCTCGACCCGGGCATGGACCGCGATGTCATGCAGCTGCTGCGTGGCCTCGCCGACGACGGCCGCACGGTCCTCGTCGTCACGCACTCCGTGGCCGAACTGGCCATCTGCGACAAACTTCTGGTCATGGCGCCCGGCGGATCGGTGGCCTATTTCGGTCCGCCCGAGGAGGCACTGAACTTCTTCGGCTACGACACCTGGGCCGATGTCTTCTCCGCCTTCGAGAACTACCGCGACTACGACTGGGCGGGCCGCTGGAAGGGCTCGCAGCACTACCAGATGTACGCCGCGGACATCGACGCGGTCGCCCCGCAGTCCGTAGCCATGCCGCCGCCGCAGGCGATGCGCCCGCCGAAGCCCCAGGGCTGGGTCTCCCAGCTCGGCACACTGGTCCGGCGGTACGTCTCGGTCATCGCGTCCGACAAGGGCTTCCTGGCCCTGACGGTGATCCTGCCGGCGGTCCTCGGCGCGGTCAGCCTGCTCATCGAGCCGGACAAGACGCTGCTGGTGAACACGAAGCTGCAGCCCAACGGCCTGCCCATCCCGAACAGCACGGCCGCGACGGTGCTGCTGATCCTCGCGGTGGGTGCCTGTTTCGCGGGCGCCGCGAACTCGGTCCGTGAGCTGATCAAGGAACGGGTCATCTACGAGCGCGAGCGCGCGACGGGCCTGTCACGCTCCGCGTATCTGATGTCCAAGGTGATCGTCCTCGGTGTCATCACCATGTTCCAGGGCGCGCTGGTCGGCGCGATCGGCTTCATGAGCCGGACGATCCCCGACAAGGGACTGATCCTCGGTGGCGCGGTCGCGCTGGAACTCTCCCTGCCGATCATGGCGCTCGGCTTCACGTCGATGATGTTCGGCCTGGTCATCTCCTCGCTGGTGAAGACCGCCGAGAAGACCATGCCGCTGCTGGTGATGTTCGCGATCATCCAGGTCGTCTTCACGGGCTGCCTGTTCCCGCTGAACGGCGCTGTCGGCGTCAACCAGATCTCGTATCTGATGCCGTCGCGCTGGGCGGTCGGTGCCTCCGGGGCCACGCTCGACTTCAACAAGATCAACCCGCACAACACGGCCGAGACCGATCCCCTGTGGGATCACACGGCGCTGACCTGGATCCTCGACATGACGGCCCTGTTCGCCCTCGCCGCGGTCTGCGCGTTCCTGGTGGCCCGCTTCCTGCGCCGCCACGAGCCGGAGGTCATGCGCAAGTAGTACGCCGCGAGCGGCACGCGCGAAGGGCGGCACCCCGCTGGGGGTGCCGCCCTTTCCGGCGTACGGGCAGAGGTCCGCGCAGACCTCAGTACGCGCTGTTGACGTTGTCGATCGAGCCGTACCGGTCCGCCGCGTAGTTGGCGGCGGCGGTGATGTTGGCGACCGGGTTGTACTGGCTCCAGGCGGTGCCGGCGACGTGGTACGCGTCGAAGGTCGGCTTGATGACCTGCAGCAGACCGATGGACGGGACGCCGTTGATGGCGTTGATGTCCCAGCCGTTGATCGCGTTCGGGTTGCCCGAGGACTCCCGGATGATGTTGCGGTGCAGACCGTCGTACGTACCCGGGATGCCGTGCTTCTTCATGATGTCCAGCGACTGGCGTATCCAGCCGTCCAGGTTGTTCGCGTAGGTCTTCGCGGCGACCGGCTTGATCGCGGCACGCTGGGTGGACCGGCTCGCGGCCTCCTTGGCCTTGCGGGCGTCCGCGGCCTTCTTCGCCGCGGCGGCCTCTGCGGCCTTCTTCGCGGCGGCGGCGTCGGCCGTCTTCTTCTTCGCGGCGGCGGCCTGGGCGTCGGCCAGCTGGCCGCTGAGGCCGACGGTCTTGACCTTCAGCTCCTGCGACGAGAACGCGGCGGGAGCGGCGGAGACCGCGTCGGTGCTCGCCTTCGTGTCGGCGGGGGCCAGCGAGAACGCGAGGGCGGCGGCGCCGAGCGTGGCGACACCGGCGAACGAGAGCTTGTGGACCTTGGTCATGGCGGGGATGCGACCAGGAATGCTGTGCTGCTTGGGCATGGCTGGAGGACCTCTTCGAATAGCGCGGAGGCCGCTCTCGATCCGATGGGGACAAAAGGTGTTTCCGGATCTGACGCCGTGGGTAAGCACCTGCGGCATCGAGCGACGGGAGCCATTGTTAGCGGCCCGAATTTTCGATGGCAAAGGTGTGACGTACGACCTCGGGTAGTGGACCCCCAAAGGGCAAATCGGGACAGACCAATACGTCTGCCCCGCTCACCAGGAGTCCGGTTGTCTCCTATGCCCCTTCGTACGTGATGTGCGCCCTATGTGCGGGCTCACATCGGACGTCCCTCGGACTCACCAGCAGTTGCTGTGGCAATCCTCTGTGTGAGGGTTCTCCGTCGAGAGGGTGTCCGGCAGGTCCTCCGGGAGGATGAGGTGCACGTCGCCGAACTCGTGCCACAGGTAGCGCCCGCGCAGCGCCTCCTCGTACCCGCGGTCGACGGCCTCCCTGCCCGCGACCGCCTCCAGCATCAGCAGATGCGAGGCCTGCGGCTCGTGCAGCCCGGTGAGCAGCCCGTCGACGACCCGCACCCCGCGCTCCGGGGTCACCACCAGGCCGGTCCAGCCCCGCGCGGCACGCACCACCCCGTCGGGTCCCGCCGCCGACTCCACGGCGCGCACGGCCGTGGTGCCGACCCCGATCACCCTGCCGTCACCCGCCTTCGCCGCGTTGATCAGCCGCGCCGAGGTCTCCGGCACCGTGAAGCGCTCCGGGTACGGCGGCTCGTGCGCCTCGGCCGAGGCGACCCCCGTGTGCAGGGTGACGGGCGCGAACTGCACACCCCGGCTCACCAGCTCCGCCACCAGCCGCGAGGTGAAGGGCCGCGCCGCGCTCGGCATCTCCGCGCTCCCCGTCCCGTCGGCGGACGGCAGCGCGAACACGGTCTGCTACGCGGACAGCGGCTGGTCCCGCTCCGTGTAGGAGTAGCGGATGGGCCTCCCGTGCCGCCGCAGGAGCCCCGGCACGTCGGCGTCGGAGACCCGCCCCCACCACAGCCGTGCACCGCGGTCGGCAAGCGGCTCCTCCAGGACCAGCCGTACGTTCCCCGGCAGCCGCACCTCCGTCCCCGCGGGCCCGCCCCCGCGTGCGCGCGTGGTGCCCCTTCCGTCGGGCTCGCGCAGCTCCACCGCCCACCGCCCGTCGTCGCCCCGGGTGGAGAAATGCACCACCACGCGCGCGTGCCCCACTGTCCCGTCCACCGCCGCCGCCAGTGTCACGGAGGTGTTCACGACGAGCAGGTCCCCGGCCCGCAGCCGGCCCGGCAGCTCCACGAACGCGTGGTGCGACACCCGGGTCCCGTGCGAGACGAGCAGACGGACGGCGTCGCGGTCGAGCCCGGGACCCCGCTGTTCGGCCGGCACCCGGGCCGACAGCTCCTCCGGGAGCGTCCACCTCCCCGCCCGGCCGCCGTCGAGCGGAGGCACCCCCATGGCGGTCGTCATCGCTGCTCCAGCAGGGCGGGTGCCCCGTAGCGCCCACTCGCCGGACGTTCGTCGAGCAGCCTCAGGAAGGCCGGCACGACACTCGCCGGGTCGGGCCGCGGATCGTCGTCGTCCGGAACGGCCGCCGCGTAGAGGTCCGTGCCCATGTCACCCGGGTCGACCGCCCAGACCCGCAGCCCGGGCTCCTCCTCACCGAGCACCGCGGAGAGCTGGTCGAGCGCCGCCTTCGAGGCCCCGTAACCGCCCCAGGTCCCGTACGCCTCCGCCGCCGCGTCCGAGCTGACGTCGATCACCGCGCCCGCCGGCGACTCCCGCAGCAGCGGCAGCGCCTCCTGGACCAGCCCGAGCGCCGCGACCACATTGACCTCCAGCGCACGCCGGAGCCCGTCCAGAGCCAGCGATTCGAGCCGTACGAGCGGTTCGGCGCCCAGCGCGCTCGCGTTGTTCACCAGGAGATCGACACCGCCGAGCTCCCGGGCCGCCGTCACCAGATGGGTGCGGTGCGCGCTGTCCGTGACGTCGCCGGGCAGCGCCCGTACCTGTGCTCCGTACTTACTGAGGACGGCCACCGCCGTCTCCTGGAGGGGCTGTGCCGTTCTGGCGTCGAGCACCAGATCCCAGCCGCGCTCCGCCAGCGCCTCGGCGAGCGCGCGCCCCAGCCCCTTGGAGGCCCCCGTGATGATCGCTACCGGCATGATCCGTCCCCTCGTCCTCGACCGCCGCTCCGGGCGGCTGCCCTCAACGTAGGAACCCGAGGACCCTCGCCGCCTCATGCGCGGGCCGCAGTGCGCGGGGGCCCTTCGCCCTAGGTCCAGCGGACCGGGGCGGGGCCGCCACAGGGCGGATACGCGCTGTCACACCCCGCCGGTACCGTGAGGTCATGAGTCACGGACCCCGGTCGGGCCTGCTCGCGGTGAGCACCGCGCTGCTGGCCATGAGCAGGCACCTGGAGGTGCGCGACGTCCTCAAGACGATCGTCGCCTCCGCCCGCGAACTGCTCGACGCGCAGTACGCGGCCCTCGGGGTGCCCGACGACCACGGGGGCTTCGCCCAGTTCGTCGTCGACGGGGTCAGCGACGCCCAGTGGAAGGCCATCGGCCCGCTCCCGCGCCAGCACGGCATCCTCGCCGCGATGCTGCACCAGGCCCGCCCGGAGCGCCTCGCCGACGTCCGCGAGGACCCGCGCTTCGAGGGCTGGCCCGCCGCCCACCCCGACATGTCCGACTTCCTGGGCCTGCCCATCCGTGACGGCGACGAGGTCATCGGCGCCCTCTTCCTCGCCAACAAGAACTGCGTGAAACCGCAGGGCGGCTGCGGCTTCACCGAGGACGACGAGGAACTGCTCGGGATCCTCGCCCAGCACGCCGCGATCGCCCTCACGAACGCCCGCCTGTACGAGCGCAGCCGCGAGCTGACCATCGCCGAGGAGCGCTCCCGCCTCGCCCACGAACTGCACGACGCCGTCAGCCAGAAGCTGTTCTCCCTGCGCCTGACCGCCCAGGCCGCCGCCGCCCTGGTGGACCGCGATCCGGACCGTGCCAAGGGCGAACTCCAGCAGGTGGCCGCCCTCGCCGCCGAGGCGGCCGACGAACTGCGCGCCGCCGTCGTCGAGTTGCGCCCCGCCGCCCTCGACGAGGACGGCCTGGTCGCCACGTTGCGCACCCAGATCCAGGTCCTCGACCGGGCCCACTCCGCGCGCGTGACCTTCGAAAGCTGCGGCGTCCGCGCGCTGCCCGCAGCCCAGGAGGAGGCCATGCTCCGGGTCGCCCAGGAGGCGCTGCACAACGCGCTGCGGCACTCGGGCGCGGCCCGCGTCGACGTCACCGTGGAGAAGCGCGGACCGGGCGCCGTCCTGCGCGTCACGGACGACGGCAGCGGCTTCGAACCCAGGGCGACCCGCCGCGCGGGCCGCCACCTCGGTCTGGTCTCCATGCGCGACCGGACCAACGGCGTCGGCGGCGAACTCACCGTCGAATCGGCGCCCGGCAAGGGCACCACGATCGAGATGGAGGTCCCTGGTGGCTGACGCAATCAAGGTGCTGCTCGTCGACGACCACCAGGTCGTCCGCCGGGGACTGCGCACCTTTTTGGAGGTGCAGGACGACATCGAGGTCGTGGGGGAGGCGTCCGACGGCGCCGAAGGTGTCGCCCGCGCCGAGGAGTTGAAGCCCGACGTCGTCCTCATGGACCTCAAGATGCCGGGCATGGACGGCGTGGAGGCCCTGCGCAGACTCCGCGAACTGGACAACCCCGCGCGCGTGCTCATCGTCACCAGCTTCACCGAGCAGCGCACGGTGATCCCGGCCCTGCGCGCGGGCGCCGCCGGCTACGTCTACAAGGATGTTGATCCGGACGCGCTCGCCGGAGCCATCCGCTCGGTCCACGCCGGGCACATCCTGCTCCAGCCCGAGGTGGCCGGCGCACTGCTGTCCCAGGAGGGCACCAACTACGGGCAGGGCAGAAGCGGTTCGCTCACGGAGCGGGAGCGCGAGGTGCTCGGCCTGATCGCCGACGGCCGCTCCAACCGCGAGATAGCCCGCGCCCTCGTCCTCTCCGAGAAGACCGTCAAGACGCACGTCTCGAACATCCTGATGAAACTCGACCTCTCCGACCGCACCCAGGCCGCGCTGTGGGCCGTACGTCACGGTGTGACGGGCTGATGACCTGCTGATCCGCGCAACGGCCCGCCTCCGGGGCGGCAATACGGAGCGTCTCCCTCCGGACTGAGATTCATACCGTCGTGGGAATGTCCCCCGGATGGCGCATCCTTCTGAAGCCTCCGCCGTTCTTCAGTGCGTGCTGCGGCGATCTGCCGCAGTGGTTCACAAGGAAGAGGGCTCAGAAGTGAAGAACCTGAAGAAGGCCGCCGCCGTCACGATGGTGGCCGGTGGCCTCGTTGCCGCCGGTGCCGGTCTCGCCTCCGCCACCGACGGTGCGCACGCGGCCGGCCAGGCCGTGGGCTCGCCGGGTGTCGCCTCGGGCAACCTCGTCCAGGTCCCCGTCGCCATCCCCGTGAACGCGGTCGGCAACACCGTGAACGTCATCGGCATCCTGAACCCGGCGTTCGGCAACGACGGCTTCAACGGCTGACGTACGCCCCCGGTCGAACGACCACCGGCCCCCCAGGTCCGCCTGGGGGCCGGTCCGTTTTTCGGCTCGTCGGACCACTGGCCCGAACGGGCTGAACGCGCTCGTCCGCCGTGCCGTCCGGGCCCCTCGGGCGTTGCTCAGGCTACGGCCCGCGGCAGGGCCGGATACGCAATCGCAGGAGGAACGCTTTTCATGAACATCGCCAAGAAGGCCGCCCTGGCCGTCACCGTCGTCGGTATCGCAGCGGGTGCCTCGGCCGGTGCCGCTGTCGCCGACTCGGATGCCGACGGCGCTGCCGTGAAGTCCCCGGGCGTCGCCTCGGGCAACGCCGTCCAGGCCCCGATCCACGTCCCCGTCAACGTCGTCGGTGACAGCATCAACGTGATCGGGCTCCTGAACCCGACCTTCGGCAACGAGGCCGTCAACGACTGACGTCCCGCCCGGACGAGGGCCCCGCGGACCACACGGTCCGCGGGCC
>NZ_JBHXTO010000155.1:0-21819 GCF_042677425.1 Streptomyces sp. NPDC127119
TTGATCACACCACCCACACCCGCAGCCGCCTGCGCATGCCCGATATTCGACTTCAACGACCCCAAGAACAACGGCCGTTCACGGCCCTGCCCGTAGGTGGCGATGACGGACTCGGCCTCGATGGGGTCGCCGAGTCGGGTGCCGGTGCCGTGCGCCTCCAGCGCGTCCACATCGGCCGGGGCGAGTCCCGCGTCGGCCAGCGCGTCCCGGATGACGCGCTGCTGGGAGGGCCCGCTGGGCGCGGTGAGGCCGTTGCTCGCGCCGTCCTGGTTGACCGCGGTGCCGCGGATGACGGCGAGCACGGGGTGGCCGTTGCGGCGGGCGTCCGAGAGGCGTTCCACCAGCAGCAGGCCGACACCCTCGGCCCACGAGGTGCCGTCGGCGGTGGCGGCGAAGGACTTGGAGCGTCCGTCGGCGGCGAGACCGCGCTGCCGGGAGAACTCGACGAACATGCCGGGCGCCGACATGACGGTGGCGCCGCCGGCGAGGGCGAGCGAGGTCTCGCCCGACCGCAGGGACCGCACCGCAAGGTGCAGGGCCGTCAGTGAGGAGGAGCAGGCCGTGTCGACGGTCACCGCGGGTCCCACGAGGCCGAGCTGGTAGGCGATTCGGCCGGACATCACGCTGGGCGTGGTACCGGTCAGGACATGGCCCTCGACACTCGTGGGGGCGTCGTGCATGCGCGGTCCGTAGTCGAGGGCGGTGGCGCCGACGAAGACACCTGTACGGCTGCCACTGAGGGTGTGTGCGTCCAGGCCTGCCCGTTCCACCACTTCCCAGGCGGTCTCCAGCAGCAGCCGCTGCTGCGGGTCCATGGCAAGTGCCTCGCGGGGGGAGATCCCGAAGAAGGCGTTGTCGAAGCGTCCGGCGTCGTGCAGGAAGCCGCCCTCGCGTACGGAGCTCCGGCCGTTGCTGGACGGGTCGCTGTCGTAGAGGTCCTCGTCCCAGCCTCGATCTGCGGGGAAGCCGGAGATGGCGTCGGTGCCGTCGGCAACCAGACGCCACAGGTCCTCGGGCGAGACGACCCCGCCCGGGAAGCGGCAGGCCATGCCGATGATCGCGACGGGCTCCTGTTCGGCGCTCGCCCGCCGGACGGTTTCCTCAGCGACGGTGTCCGTGCCCTCGGTCAGGGTGCGAAGGTGGTCGACGAGTGCGGCGGGCGTGGGCCGGTCGAAGAGAAGCCCGCTGGGGAGCCGCAGTCCGGTGTCGGCGGACAGCGCGTCGCGCAGTTCGACCGACATCATCGAGTCGAAACCCAGCTCCTTGAAGCTGGTGTGCGGTTCGACGCGGCGGTCGTCGGAATACTCCAGTACGGCCGCGATGTGCGCGGTGACGAGCGCGTCCAGGTCCGTCGCGGTGCCCACCGGGGGCCGCGGGGCCTCGGCGGAGATCTCGGCAGGGACGGCGTCGGCCGGGGGCAGGTGCTCGCCGCGGGGCGTGCCGGTGATCCAGTACGGCTCGCGCTGAAAGGCGTACGTGGGCAGCGGGACCCGCCGGGCGCCCCGACCCGCGTACACGGCCGCCCAGTCGACGTCCGTCCCGCGAACGAAGACGGCGGCAAGGGCGGAGAGCAGGGTACGGGGTTCGTCGCGGCCGGAGCGCAGGGCCGCCACGGACACCGTGCTGTGCGTGTCGCGCACGCACTCGGCGGCCATCGCGGAGCAGACGGCGTCGGGGCCGATCTCCAGCAGGGCCGTGACACCGGCGTCCTCCAACGTGCGCACGGCGTCCATGAACCGGACCGGGTGATTCACCTGGTCCACCCAGTACTCGGGCGAGGTCCACTGCCCCGGAGCGACGGCCTTTCCGGTCACGGTGGAGACGGCCGGCAGGACGGGTTCACGGAAGGTGAGGGTGGCGACGACTTCGCGGAACGCGTCGAGCATCGGGTTCATCAGCGGTGAGTGAAAGGCGTGCGAGACGGTCAGCCTGCGGGTGCTCCTGCCCTGTGCGCACAGACGGCTGACCATTCGTTCCACCGCCTCCGCCTCGCCGGAAATGACCGTCGACAGCGGTCCGTTGATGGCCGCGACCGCCGCCGAGGGTTCTTCCGCCAGCAGGGGCAGCACCTCGTCCTCGGTGGCCCGCACCGCAGCCATCACGCCGCCGGGCGGCAGCTCCTGCATGAGGCGGCCGCGGGCTGCGACCAGACGGGCCGCGTCGGCGAGGGAGAGGACGCCGGCGACATGAGCGGCGGAGATCTCGCCGACGGAGTGACCGGCCACCTGATCGGGGACGACGCCCAGAGAGGTCACGAGGCGGTACAGGGCCACCTCGACGGCGAAGAGCGCGGGCTGGGTGAAGCCGGTCTCGACCAGTCCCTCCCCGGTCTCGACCACCTCGCCGAGCGGGCGGTCGAGCAGCGGGTCGAGGTGAGCGCACACCTCGTCGAAGGCCTCGGCGAACACCGGGAAGGCGCGCCGCAGCTCGCGGCCCATACCGATGCGCTGAGCGCCCTGGCCGGTGAAGAGCAGAGCGGTCCCGCCGGGACGCCGGACCCCGGTCACCGTTCCGGGCGCGGGCATGTCCCCTGCCAGCGAGGCGAGTTGGTCCAGCAGCGCGGCACGGCTGTCGCCGAGCACGACGGCACGGTGGTCGAAGACGGTGCGGTGGGCCGCAAGAGTCAAGCCCACGTCGTCGGGGTGCGGCTCTTCCTCGGCGCGGACTGCCGCGTGCAGCCGCTCGGCCTGGGCGCGCAGCGCGGCGCCGCTCCGGGCGGACAGCACCCACGGAATGACGGCGCGTGCGTCGTCGCTGTCCGGACGGGGTGCCGGGTCGTCCGCTCGATGACCGGTGAGGACCACGTGTGCGTTCGTACCGCCCATCCCGAAGGAGGAGACGCCCGCCAGCAGCGGCCCTTCGGGGTCCGGCCAGTCGGACGGACCTGTCTGTACCGCGAGTCCGAGCCGCCTGAGCGGTATGTCCGGGTTCTCCGTACGGAAGTTGAGGCTCGCGGGGAGACGTCGGTGACGCAGGGCGAGAAGTGCCTTGATCAGTCCGACGATGCCGGCGGCACCTTCGAGGTGGCCGACGTTGGTCTTGGCCGACCCCACCCGCAGGGGCTGGCCGGCGGGGCGGCCACTGCCGAGGACCGCTCCGAGCGCGGCCGCCTCCACGGGGTCTCCGACGGGTGTGCCGGTGCCGTGCAGTTCGACGTACTGCACGGCCGCCGGGTCGACTCCTGCCCGCGCGTACGCCTCACGCAGCACGGTCTCCTGGGAGGCGCGGCCAGGAACGGTCAGGCCCGGGGTCGCGCCATCGTTGTTGACGGCGCTGCCCCGGATCACTCCGTAGACGTGATCGCCGTCCCGCAGGGCGTGGTCGAGCGGCTTGAGGACGACGGCGCCGCCGCCCTCACCGCGGACGAATCCGTTGGCGCGCGCGTCGAAAGTGTAGGACGTCCCGTCGGGAGACAGTCCGCCGAACCGCTCCGTGGTGACGGCGCTCTCGGCGAGGAGGTTGAGGTGGACACCGGCAACGAGCGCGGCGTCCGACTCTCCCGAGCGCAGTGACTCGCACGCGAGGTGCACGGCGACCAGTGAGGAGGACTGGGCGGAGTCGACGGTCAGGCTGGGGCCGTGGAGCCCGAGGTGGTACGAGACCCGGTTGGCGATGACGGCACGGCTGACCCCGGCCATGGTGTGCTGAGTGATCGACCGCTCGCCGTCTCGGTAGAGCAGGGCGGCATAGTCGTCGCGCAGCGCTCCGACGAAGACGGCGGTACGGCTGCCGCGCAGCGAGCCCGGCAGGACACCAGCGTCCTCCAGTGCCTCCCAGGCCAGTTCGAGCACGAGCCGCTGCTGCGGGTCCGTCGTGACGGCCTCACGGGGCGAGATGCCGAAGAAGGCGGCGTCGAAGGTGTCGACGCGGTCCAGGAATCCGCCCCTCCGCATGCCGGTGGCGTCTCGTGGAGCGGAGCTGTCCCCCACCGCCGTCCGCCAGCGGTCGTCGGGCAGGTCCCGGAGGGCGTCCCGCCCGTTGCTCAAGAGATCCCAGAACGCCGCGGGACCGTCCGCCCCGGGCAGACGGCACGAGAGTCCGACCACCGCGACCGCCTCGTGCCGGTCCCCGGGTGCCACGGGTGTCTCCAGGTGCTGCTGGTTCGTCATCGCGCTCGACTGCCCTTCCGGCTGAATTGACCGCCGACCCAAAGAATTGACGCAATCCTGTGCCTCGATCGTAGGCAGTCGGTCTCCCCGGAAATTCAACGTGCGGACTCGTTCGAGTAATTCGAAGCCAGGACCGGTGGAAGATCACCGCATTACCCGCCGGTGCCCGGGGTGTTGCACGTCATGAAATAGCGTCACGGTACGTGGAACTCAGCCACCTCATCCCAGAAGGGCAGGCCGAATCTCGCATGTCTCAACTCACCGGGACCCCCGAAAACCACACCGCTCGTTACGTGGAGGCTTTCAACGCCGGGGACTTCGACTCGCTGGACCGCTTCTACACAAAAGAGGCCGTGGCGGTGTGGGAGCCTGGCAATCCGTTGTCGGGCGACGCCCGAAGGGACTACCAGCGTGCCTTCATGGCACGCGGACCGAAAATGACCGCCGTTCCCCGGCAGACCTTCGTCACCGGTGACACCGCGCTGCTGATCGTCGACTGGGTGATCGAGACGGTCGACGACTCCGGAACACCCGAGCGGATGGAGGGCGTCGGCGTGGACGTCCTGCGCCTGGGCGACGACAAGGTTTGGCGGTACGCCGTCGACGACCCGTACGGCCAGGGCTGAGACACGGTCCGCACCCGCTCGGCCGGCCCTCACCGGCACTCCTCACCCACGGCACTTCTCCACAACGGCACATCCCCACACCTTCGGTCATCACAGAGAGGCGGGCCGTCCACCATGGCCTTCACCGTTGATTTCGATCCCGAGAACCCTGACCTCACCAGTGACACCGACATCCAGAACGAAATCTTCATCCAGGTCTTCAACTCCGGTGACGGCGAGCTGTTCAACCGGCTCTACCTCGACGACTCCATCTCGAACTTCTCGGGTGAGCCCCTGACCGGCGCGGCCCGGCTGGCCTTCTTCAAGGAGTTCCTCGCCTCGAAGCCGAGCCTGAAGGCGTCGGTGACACACTCCTACGTCGCGGGCGACGTGGCACTGATCGGCGTCGACTACAGCATCGAGACCACCGGCCCCGACGGCGAGCCGCTCCTGTTGGAGGGCAACTGCACGGACGTGCTGCGGCGCGTCGAGGACGGGCGCTGGCTGATGGCCATCGACCGTCCGGTCGCCGCGACCGGACTGGTTGCCGAATAGCGGCCACCGCGTTCGCGCGGTACTTCGGTCCTGATACCCCCGGATCCGCTTCCGGGGGTATCAGACATGTCCGCACACCGTCATGGCCGACCGCCATTTCCGATGGCTCCGGTCAAGACCGCGGCAACCTGTCGCGCCCGGTACGGGAAACCCTCGGAAGCCTCTCGCGAAACCAGCCACAGTAATTCCTTTGCGGCCGCTCACGTGGTCCGGCCGGGACCGGACCGTCATGCCCGGCCCGCGCGGTACGGGACGGAGTCCGTTTCGAATGTCGTTCAGGCCCGGCGGAACCGAATCATCGGGGGCTGTCGCCCTGGAGACAATCGCAGAAGGCGGGCACCGGCCGGACCCGTGCGTGACTCCCCGGCGGACCGTTCGGCACGACGCGGCCGGCATACGGCTGTCCATCGTCCGGTCGCATGCTGGTCATCGGGCCGCACGGACGGGACACGGTCTCCCGCAGGACGTTCGGGCAGAACCGCGGACGCGCCGGGAGCCCCGGGGACAAGGACCGTTCCCGGGGCTCCCTGAGAGCCGGACCACCCTCGTACGGGCGGCTGTTCAGCGCACGGACGGCTCCGGGCGGCCGAAGGCGCCGTTGACGAAGAGCAGGCCCTGACCGTCACCGTCCCGGCCGGCGTCCAGGACCGTCCCGATGAAGATGGTGTGGTCGCCGAAGGAGTGCGCCGCGGTCAGTTCGCACTCCACCCAGGCCAACGATCCGGCCAGCAGCGGCGCCTGGGTATGCTCGCCCGGCCGCCACTCGACGCCGTCGAACTGCGCGGCCCCCAACGTACGTGTCTTGTCGGCGAAGTGCCGTGCCAGGGGCTCCTGTTCGGCGTCGAGGATGTTCACGGCGAACCGACCGGCGGCGGTGAGTGCCTGGTGCATCACCGCGCCGTGTCCCACGCTGCAGAGTACCGAGGGCGGTTGGAGGGAGAGAGAGCTGAACGCGTTGGCCGTCATGGCGTGCAGATACTCCCGGCCCACGGTGATCACCGTGACGCCGGTCGCGAAAGCGGACATCACGTCCCTCAGCCGGTCCGGGCCCACCCGGCGCGGCTCAGGAGGGGGAGCTTCTGAGGAGTCGAGTTCAGCGGACGCGGGATTCATGCCACCTTCTCCGAATCGTTGGGGCACGCTCAACCCGTTCTGGTTCGGCACACGGGCAGGCGTTCATCAACGTAGCGGCGGCGAGGCGGCAGACCTCCACCGTCGGGTAACCGGGCCACCTCGGCACACCGGCTCCCGACAGGTGACTTCTCAGTGACTGCCGCTTTACCCCACGGGCGCACGCTGGGCCCATGGACCCCACTGACACCGCATCCCCCGACACAAAATCCGCCGAGCTGGAACTCGCCGAGCCGTTCCTGCGCGAAGTACTGGGCACCGCGGGACTCGCGGTCGAATACGTCCGCGCCGAGGCGAACCTCCTTTTCCGGCTCGGCGAGGACGGAACCGAGATCCCGGTGGTGGACTACGCCGGCGGGTACGGCTCCGTCCTGTTCGGCCACAACCACCCGGCGATCGTCGAGCGCGCGCGGGAGCTGCTGGACGCGGGGACACCCGTGCACGCGCAGTTCTCCCGGCACCCCTACGCCAACCGCCTCGCCGCCGCACTCAATCGGATCATCCACAGGGAACTCCGCACCGACGAACCGTACTTCGCCATCTTCGCCAACACCGGGGCGGAGGCCGTCGAGGCCGCGGTCAAGCACGCCGAGTTGGACCGCGGCATGCGGCTGCTGGAGCTCCAGGAGGAACTCACCGTCAACCTGGAGCGGGCCCGCTCCGCGGTGGCCGCGGGCACGGCGGAGGTCACAGACCTGGCCTACGAGCAGCTGGGCGTCACCGCCCCGCCGCCCGGCGGCGGTTTCGACGCACTCGCCGACGAACTGATCCGCCACAACACCGAACAGCTCGCACTGCCCCCGCTGTTCCTGGCCCTGGAGGGCGGCTTCCACGGCAAGCTGGCGGCCAGTGTGCAGCTGACGCACAACGAGGCGTACCGCACCCCCTTCAGGTCACTGGCCGCCCAGGCCCGGTTCGTCCCCCGCGAGCGGCCCGGAGCGCTCAAGGAGATACACGCCGAGGAACGGCGGACCGTGTGGGATCTGACCGTCTCCGACGGCCGGGTCCACCTGACGGCACGTGAGTTCCCGGTGTTCTGCGCCTTCCTCGTGGAACCCGTGCAGGGCGAGGGCGGCATCCACGTCCTGTCGGCCGAGAGCGGCGCCGAGATCCAGCGGTTCTGTGCGGAGATCGACTGCCCCGTCGTCGTCGACGAGATCCAGAGCGGCATGGGCCGTACCGGAACCCTGCTCGCGAGCTCCCAGATCGGACTGCGGGGCGACTACTACACACTCGCGAAGACTCTGGGCGGCGGCATCGCCAAAACCTCGGTGCTGCTGGTCCGCGAAGCCCGCTACCGCAAGGCGTTCGAGATCGTCCACAGCTCGACCTTCGCCAAGGACAGCTTCTCCTGCCACATCGCGCTCAAGGTCCTGGAACTGCTGGAGGCGGACGACGGTGCGGCGTACCGGCTGGCCGTGGAACGGGGCGCCGCACTGCGGGCCGCACTGACGTCGGTGCGTGAGGACTTCCCCGAGGTGGTCGAGGACGTGAGGGGCAAGGGACTCATGCTCGGCATGGAGTTCCGCGACCAGTCCGAATCGTCGTCGCGGATCCTGCGGGAGGCGGCGCAAGGCGGCCTCTTCGGTTACGTGCTCGCCGGACACCTGCTGCACCGGCACGCGATCCGTACCTTCCCCACGGCGAGCGCCGTAGGCACCCTCCGTTTCGAACCGTCCCTGTACCTCTCCGACGAGCAGATCTCCCAGTTGGAGGCCGGGCTCAGGGATGTCTGCCACATCCTGCGGGACGAGGCCGGCGACCGGCTCGTGGGCGCTCCCGGGCGCTGATCAGACGTACACGCACGACGTGGGGACGTCCTGCCGCTGGACGGCGGGCGTTCCTGCGTCGTGCTGTGGTGTCGCCCAGGGGTTGGCCGAAGCTCTCCGGCCGACGGGCCGTGCACCCCTCACGGTGACAGTCTCCCGACGGCGGGGGCACAGCGGCGCGCCCGCTCCGACGGCCGGCGCCCCGTCGGCAGGCCCGGCCCTTCACGACGCTCTCTCCCTGAGGGAAGCATCCCGCTCGCCGAACCGGTGGACGCCCGGCCGTGGGCCGGCCTCGTCCCACCTCCGTGCAGGACGTACGGGCCTGTCACGCGCAAGGCCTGCCGGTAGGACTGATGTGAGACCCGCACCAGCCTGTGGCAGCCGCGGCGCTCACGTTTCCGGCTCTCCCCCGCGCCACCATCGCTCGTCCTCACCCGGCGCCATTCGCCTGCCGCGCCCGGCCAGCGCTGCCCTGCGACGGTGTGGCCGCGGTGCCCCGATCGCCGGGCAGAGTACGGATCGCACGGGCCAGCGCACCGATCGTGGCCGCCGTCGCGGGATGTCCGGACGGCAGAACCATGGCCGCGCACTCCAGAAGCAGGGCCGCCGCGACGACCTGGTGCCCCGGTGCCGGCAGAACCGCATGTTCTGAAGACCGTGGGTCCAGGCACATGGCAGACCGCAGCACACTGCGGCCCCAGGCGGCCAGAGAGAGTCGTGACACCCGACGGGTGACACTTCTCGGGGGCACGACCAGCGGGAGCGAGGTCTCGAATCGCCGGAGAATGGCAGCCGCGTACCGGTGGAGCAGGGCTACCTCATCCTCCTCCCCACGCCGGCCGGATTCCGGGACGGCAGCACCAGTTCGCGGCGCGGGCGGCGCCGCGGAGACGGTCCGCTGTCCGGACCGCTGGGTGGCGCCCGCCCGGCGCAGTCCGGTGTCGAGGGCCTCGACGAACGTTCTTCCCACCAGCCCGGCCAGGGTCAGGTCGGGGCCGGGGGCGGGCCGCTGGACAAGGTTCGCTGTGAACGTGTTGTCATCCATGCCTCCAAGGGAAGCAAGCCCCGTGCCGGACAAGGCCATTGCGTGGTCATCTCTCCGCGTGCCGGGCAGCGGACGGTTCATGACCGCCGAATGCCCGGCCCCATCGCGACTCCTGGTGGACGTTGCCGACCGTCGGCACCGTCTCGTCGTCGGGGCCCAGTCCGCCGAACCGGAGGCGGAGGTCCTCCCGCGGCCCGTGCAACCTGCCGAGCGTAAGGACTCCGGTGTGGCCTTGTCCGCTACCCCAGTAGGGCCGCCGCTCCAGTAGGTCGGGCCTCGCGGAGGCGGCCACGAACAGGGGTACCGACCCGGCGGTGGAGACAAGCCGTTCGACACAGTCCAGGACGTCGTCCCCCGCGCGGTGCATGTCGTCGAAGCAGAGTATGAGAGGCCGGTCCCGTGCCGAGAGGGTGACCAGTTCGATCCAACTGTCGTGCACCTCCTGGTGACTCGTTGCCCGCGCGGCGGGGCCCATGAGCGGATGCAGAGAATGCAGCAGACGGTCGGCGGTGGCCGGATGCCCGGCCAGTCTGTGGACCGCCTCGGTGAACCGGCTGTCCGACCCTGCGCCCGGAGGCAGACCGCAGCACTCGGCCAGGATGTCCCTGGCCAGCTGCGGTCCGTTGCCACCGTCCTCGGCCGCGCCCACCCGTACGATCCGTACCTGCGGGGAGCGCAGCGAGACCCGAAGTTCGAAGTCCTCCAGGAGCCGCGTCTTGCCGACGCCCTCCTCACCGAGAACCGTCACCAGGTGCGGTGCCTCGTGTCTGCGGGAGCGGTACAACAGGTCGGTGAGCGCGGTCAGTGCGCGCTCGTGGCCCGCCGGTTCGTCCTGCGGTGCGAACGGCCTGTCCGACGTCTCCCGCTGTGTACGCCGTCGCGCCACCTCAAGGTCGGCCTCCAGGTCGGCCACGGGCCGGTGCCGTCTGCGTACCTCCGTGACACGGGCCTCGGCACTGACGTACACCTCGCCCGGCGGTACGGCGGTCAGCAGGGTGTGGGCATCGTCGAGCAGCCGGCCCGCGACGGTGACCGGCGCGGTGGGGTCGCGAGGATCGTGGCGGACCAGCGCCACCCCCGCGATCACCACCGCGTGGAAGGTGGGGCCCTGCATCCGGTGGAATCGGTCCCGCAGGGCTAGCGCAGCGGCTACCGCGTCCGGCGACGCCGCCGCCGGGTCGCCCCTCAGCCCGAAAAGGGCGACGGAGACATAGCCGAGCGACCCGACGACCGTGCCACCCGACTCCTCGACACCCTCGGTGAAGGCGCTGACCGTGTCGTGCAGCGACAGGGCGCTCCGGTCTCCCGCGAGTGTGGCCTGCTCGTCGGCGAATCCGACGCGCACCAGCACGATGCTGACCTGTCGCCGCTCTGCCACCGGGCCCCCGGAACAGCCGGCGGACTGCGACTGCTTCTGTCCCGCCGGCCGTTCCGGCCAGGGGAAGGTCTCCTCCCGCTGCCGCTCCTGCGCGGGGACCCGGGGCCGGACCTGCAGTCGCTCGTCGTCCAGAGGGAGGTGGTCATCGTCGACCGGCAGGACCGCCTCGCGCAGCGGAGCATCGTACAACGGCCTTACCGTCGCAAGAATCTGCCGTTCGGGCCCCGTCTCCGCCGGAGCGGCCAGCGAGGGCTCGTGCGTGAGGATTCTCTGCTGGAGCAGTTGGAGGTCGCGGGAGGGTTCCAGGCCGTACTCCTCGACCAGCGCGCGCCGTACCCGGGTGAAGACACTGAGCGCCTCGGCCTGTCGGCCGCAGCGGTAGAGGGCGACCATCAGCTGCCGGCACAGCCGCTCACGCAGAGGTTCCGCGGCGACCAGGGACACCAGTTCGCCCAGCACCTCCTGGTGGTGGCCGGAGGCCAGTTCCGCCTCGAAGCGGTCCTCCATGACATCCAGCCTGTGCTGTCGCAGAGCGGTGAGCTCGGGCCAGTCGACGCCATGTTCAACGAGGTCCGCCAAGGCGGGGCCGCGCCACTCGTTGAGCGCTGCGCGCAGCAGGACGGCCGCCCGCTCCGGGTCGCCGGCCACCAGCCGGGCCCGGCCCTCGGCGACCTGGCGATCGAAACGATTCACGTCCAGCCGCTCGGGGTCGAGCCGCAGGGTGTATCCGGGTGCCTGGGTGAGGAGTTCGGGGCGTTCGACCGGTCCGGAGCCAGGGTCGTCGGGCAGGTCGGCAAGGATGGCGCGCAGTCCCCACACGGCGTTCTGCACGATCTTTCTGGCGGTCACCGGCAGGTCTTCCTCCGGCCACAGGGCGCCCAGCATCTCGCTGGTGGCCACCACCCGATTCGCCCTCAGTAGTAACAGCCCGAGCGCGGCACGCTGTTTGAAGCCCCCCAGCGGTACCGCCTGCTTTCCGGACGACACCTCCAGCGGACCCAGAATCCTGAACTCCACGCTTGTCCCCTCATGGGTTAAGTGTGCTGATTCAATGCATGCTGAGCCGCCGGCCACGGCTCGGTACGGGCCTCCGCCCCGCCTCGGCGGACACGAGAGGCCGTGCGCCGGTCCGAGTGGGTCTGCCCGTCCCGCACGGCTGGGGGCCGCGCTTCGGGAGCGGCGTCACCCGCCTCACGAGCGGAATCTCTTCGTGCCGCGCGCCGCACGCTCTGTCGCACGAACGCCCAGCAGACCCGGCCGTTCCGGTCCGCCCGCGGACCCCTGCCGATGCCCCGCGTCCACACCGCACCGGACCCGGCAGGTACGGTCAGGACGGACGCCGCTAGGAGATCGGCCGGGCCGCAACTCTCTCCACGATCACCGCGGCCACCTGGTCAAGTTGACTGTTCAGATAGAAGTGCCCGCCGGGGAAGACCAGCGTCTCGCTCTCCCCCGCGGTGTGCTCGCTCCACTCCTTCGCCGTGTCGAGCGGGGCCACCGGGTCGTCCGAACCAACGAGAACGGTGACCGGCGTGTCAAGGGAGGGCTCCGGGGCCCAGCGGTAGCTGCCCAGCGCCAGGTAGTCGGCCCGCAGTGCGGGCAGCACCAGGTCGACGAGGTCCGGATCGTCCAGCACGGCGGCGTCGGTGCCGCCCAACCGCCGTACAGCGGCCAGGATCTCGGCGTCGCCCCTGAGCCGGTCGTGCGGCGCGGGCATCCGGGCGGGGGCACCCCGGCCGGAGAGAAAGAGCCGCTGCGGCCCGGGAGCGCCCGAGCGTCGCAGCGCGCGAGCCGTCTCATAGGCGACGAGTGCTCCCATGCTGTGCCCGAAGAAGAAGCGGGGTCCGCCGCCACCGTCCATGAGCCGGGCCGCGATCCGGACGGCCAGTGCGGTGATGTCGGGCTCCGGTGGCTCAAGCCTGCGGTCCTGACGGCCCGGGTACTGCACGCCCAGCACGTCGAGGTGCGGGGCGAGCAGACGGGCCAGCCCGCTGTGGGCGCTGGCCGCACCGCCCGCGTGCGGGAAACAGACCAGTCCGGGCAGGCTGGGGTCGGACGGACCGGGCGGGCCGAGGCGCCGGAACCACTTGCTGTCCATGGGGGTTCTCACTCCTCTGGGCACGTTTCACGCTCCCGCGTGCAGATCTGCGGAACATCCGTATGGTTCGGCCACGCGTGCCTGCCTCAAGGCCCGACCCCACCAACTCAGCCGGTCGAACATGATCCGGGCCGCCTCGTGGCCGCCATCCACGTCGAACGGGTGGCCCTGGTCGTCGAACCGTTCGCGGTAGTCGTGGAAGCTGACGGTCTCCCGGATCGTCACGGCGTGCACCTCGGCGAAGACCTGCCGCAAGTGGGCCACCGCGCACAGACCGCTCGACGCGCCGCCGTAGGAGAGAAATCCCACCGGTTTCGCGTGCCACTCCTCGTCGTACCAGTCGATGGCGCTCTTCAGCGAGGCAGGGAAACTCTGTTTGTATTCCGGCGTCACAACCACGAACGCGTCCGCCGCTGCCAGCCACGGTGCAAGGTCCTGCACGGCCTGCGGCTTGCAGGCCGACAGTTCGGTGGACATGACGTCCGGGAGCCATGCGGTGGCTAGATCGATGACATCGATGTCGAAATCCTCCCGCAGGCGCGCTCGTGACGCGAGCCACTCCGCGGCCACGGGTCCGAACCGACCCTTCCTGACGCTGCCAATGATGATCACCAGCCGCAGCCGGTCCGTGTCACGCATACGCCCCCACCCTCGTATCCCGGTCCTTCCCAGCGGAAAACACTGTGCGGCATATGCCTTCGGGTTTCCTTCGGGTCTGCTTCGGCCCGGTCCGGGCCCGCCTCCCCCGCAACTGTGACCTGCGGAAACCCCCGGGACCTGTGAGGTCTCTGAGTTACGCTGGAACCATGCAATTCGGGGTGCTAGGACCGCTGGAGGTGTGGGCGACCAAGGAGAGGCTGGTACGTGTACCCGAAGTCAAGGTCCGGGCCCTGCTCGCCGACCTGCTCGCGCACCACGGCCGGGTGGTACCCGCCGACCGCCTGGTCGAGGACCTTTGGGCCGGGTCGACCCTCCCCGCCAACCCGGCGGGCGCCCTCCAGGCCAAAGTATCCCAATTGCGGCGCGCCCTGGAAGAGGCCGAGTCCGGCGGCCGGGAACTCGTCGTGCACCGCGCCCCGGGGTACGCGCTCAAGACACCGCCCGAGTCCGTGGACGCCGACCGCTTTCGCGCCCGGATCTCCGACGCCCGCACCACGGAGGACCCGCGGGCGAAGGCCGCCATTCTGACGGACGCCTTGAACCTCTGGCGCGGGCCCGCGTTCGCCGACTTCGCGGATGAACCCTTCGCCCGGTCAGCGATCGCCAGCCTGGAGGAGGAACGCCTCACGGCGGTCGAGGAGCGCGCCGAGACCCGCCTCGCACTCGGCGAGCACAGCATGCTGATCGGCGAACTCACCGCGCTCGTGACGGCCCATCCGCTCCGCGAACGCCTGCGCATGGTGCAGATGCGGTCCCTCTACCGCGTCGGGCGCTCCTCCGAGGCCCTCGACAGCTACGTGGACCTGCTGCGCCGACTCGACGGCGAACTGGGTCTGACTCCGGGGCCCGCGATCGAGGCACTCCAGCAGGCCATACTCCGCCAGGACCCCGGACTTCAGGATCGCGAGAGCGTGACGCTGACGATCCCCGGCACTCGCTCGCGCACCAACTTACCCGCAGGGGTCGAACCCCTGGTGGGGCGGGCCGAGGCACTCACCGAGATCAAGCAACTGGCCCGCAGGCGCAAGCTCGTGACACTCACCGGCCCCGGAGGGGTCGGGAAGACCCGCCTGGCTACGGCCACCGCCCGGGAACTGGACGTCGAGTTCCCTGACGGTGTCTGGCTCGTGGAGCTCGCGGGGCTCAGCGGGAGCGACCGGCCCGCCGGGCCGGGCCTGCTGGCCGAACACGTAATGGCGGTCATCGGCATCCGCGAGGACTCCGGGGCATCGGCCTTCGCGGAATCCGCCGTCGGCTCCGTGCGGCGGCTCGTCGAGGCACTGGCCGCGCGGCGTCTCCTGCTGATCCTGGACAACTGCGAGCACATGATCGACGCGGTCGCCGAGTTCGTCACATCGCTGCTGGAGGCAGCACCGAACATCACTCTCATAACGACCAGTCAGGAAGGCCTGCGGATACCGAGCGAGACGGTGTGGCCGGTACCGCCGCTGGCTCTGCCGCAGTCGGAGAGCGATGTCGCCGAACTGCGGCGCTCCAGTGCCGTCCAGCTCTTCACCGCCCGTGCCAGGGCGGTGGATCCGGGATTCGTTCTGGACGACGACACCACCCTCCAGGTGACGGACATCTGCCGACGGCTGGACGGGCTGCCGCTGGCCCTGGAACTGGCGGCGACCCGGGTGCGGGCACTCGGCGTCCAGGAACTCGTGGACCGGCTCGACGACCGCTTCCGCATACTGAGCAGCGGCTACCGCGGCGCCCCGCCCCGCCAGCAGACCCTCCAAGCGACGATCGACTGGAGCTGGAGCTTACTCAGCGCGCAGGAGCAGACACTCCTGCGCGGACTTGCCACGCATGCCGAGGGCTGCACGCTGGAAGCCGTCGAGAGCCTCTGCGCCGACAGCGGGATCGTCGGGGACTCGGTACTGGACATCCTGGCGCGCCTGGTGGACCGGTCACTGGTGATCAGGGTGGACAGCCCCTCCGCGCCGCGTTATCGCATGCTTGAGTCGATCGCCGCCTACGCGCAGCACAAGACACAGGAACTCGGCGAGACCACCGAGCTCGCCGACCGGCATCTGCGGCACTACACCGAACTCGCCGAGGTGGCCCGGCCCCACCTGCACGGACGTGAGCAGCGACGTTGGCTGCAGATCCTGGACGCCGAATCCGGCAATTTCCAGCGAGTGCTAGAGGAGGCCCGGCGTACCGGCGCGGCGTCATGGGCCCTGCGACTGGTCAACTCCCTGGCCTGGTACTGGTTCCTGCGCGGCAGACTGGGCGAGGGACGACGCGCCCTGACCACCGCGCTGGCCATCGCCGGCGACACGCCAGCCGCGGAACGGGCCGAGGCACAGACCTGGCACACCGGACTCGGCATGCTGCTGGGCGAATGCGAACCCGACGGCATCGGCCCGACACCGGGAGACCGGCTGGAACGCACCGTGGGCCAGGCGAGGGCGGAGTGGTTCCTCGGGTTCGCCGAGTGGAGCCTGGGCGCCCTGAGCGCAGGCGAGCAACGGATGAACAGCGCGCTCACCGACTTCCGGGCGCTGCGCGACCCCTGGGGAGTGGCGGCGGCGCTGTGCATGCGCGCCGCCCTCGCGATGGCCCGAGGCAATCTGGAGGTGATGCGGGGCAACGCCATGGAGGCCCGCGGCCACTTCATCAACCTGGGAGACGCCTGGGGCCAGCTCAAGGCCACCGAGGTGCTGAGCGTGCTCGCTGAGATCAACGCGGACTACGACCTGGCGGCGGGGCTCCACCGGGAGGGACTGCGCATAGCCGAATCGCTGGAACTGTGGTCGGAGGTGTCCCGCAAGCTGTCCGGTCTGGGCAGGATCGCACTGCTGGCGGAGCGACTCACGGAGGCGGAGGAACTGCACTGGCGGGCTCTGCGGCTCTCCGTGGACCAGGGGAACCGGCCGGTGGAACAGTTCGCCGAGGTGGGCCTCGCACTGGGTGCCCGCCGCCAGGGCCGACTGGACACCGCCGAGGAGCATCTGAGGCCGTGGCGCGAGTGGAACCGCAGCCGCGGCGCCTTCACCGGACTCGCCCTGGTCCTTGCGGAACTGGGGTTCATCGCGGAGCAGCGGGGAGACGGGGCCGCCGCCCTCTCCCTGCACCAGGACTGTCTGGCGACCGCACGGGTGACCGGCGACTCACGTGCCGTCGCGCTCGCTCTGGAGGGTCTGGCCGGGGCTCACTCACTGTCCGGCCGGCACCGGCGGGCCGCACGGTTGCTGGGTACCGCGGCCCAGACCAGGACCCGTGCGGGCGCTCCTCAGCCCCCGGCCGAACGCCGGGACGTGGAGCGGATCTCCGGGCGGGTCCGCGCCGTGCTCGGTGAGGAGGTCTACCTGACCGAGTGGAAGGCGGGCACCGCCAGTGACCACGAGAGCGCGGCCGACGAGGAGGAACGGTTCGCGCCGGACCCATGCGACCCCTGACCGCGGTGACGCGAGCACTGTCAGGTGCCGCCAGTCCCTCCGGCGCGAGCGTCCCGCGGCCCGCAGTCAGTTCGCGCGACCCCGTCGCTTTCGGCCATCTCCCCCGACCCCCAAGGTTGGTTCATGGTCCACTCGTCTCATGGAACGCGGTAACGAACACGGGCCCCTTCTGGTCATCGGCTCCACTGGCAAGACCGGCAGACGCGTACTGGAGGAGTTGCAACGGCTCGGCGAGAGCGTCCGGGCCCTCGCCCGCTCCACACCGACACCGTTCGACTGGTTCGACGAGTCCACCTGGGAGGAGGCGGTGTCGGGGGCACGCGGCGCCTACCTGGTCGACGCGCAGGACGAGCACGCCGCCGAGCGGATGCGCGCCTTCGCCTCGTACGCCGTCAAACGGAACGTGAAGCGGCTGGTGCTGCTCTCGGCGCGCGGTTGGGCGACCTCCCAGGAACCCGAACTGCTGGCCACCGAAGAGGCGCTGAAGGAGTCCGGCGCCGCTTGGACAATCCTGCGGCCGACCTGGTTCATGCAGGGCTTCACCGAGGACCGGACCCTGCGCGAGCCGGTGCTCGCGGGCGAGCTGCGGCTGCCCTGCGGCGACGGGACGACACCCTTCATCGACGCCGAGGACATCGCCGAGGTGGCCGCCGCGGTCCTGACCCGCGACGGGCACGAGGGTCGTACGTATGCGCTCTCCGGGCCACGTGCGGTCGGTATGCGCGAGGCCGCGGACACGATCGCCGGGGCGACCGGCCGCCCCGTACGGTACGTGCCGATCTCCGAGGAGAGCTACGTCGCCGGGCTCATTGCGCAGGACGTGCCGCCAGAGCAGGCCCGGTTCGTCGCGAAGCTGTTCGGCTGGCTCAGGGAAGGCGAGGACGCCCATCTCTCCGATGGCGTCCAGCAGGTGCTGGGCAGGACTCCTCGGGACTTCCCGGAGTTCGTTACAAGGGCGGCGGATGCCGGGGCCTGGGGTCCCTGAGACGCACGCGTTGGAGACAGCGTTCCACGGTCCGGCCGACGAGCCGGTCACCTGTGCCCGGTCCGAAGCAGGATCTCCGCCGCGACCCTCTCCGGAACCTGCTGGGGCTGCCAGTGAGAGACGCCGGGCAGCCGCACGAAGCGGTACTCCCCCGTCATATGGTCCGCTGTGCGCTCGGCGGCGAACGCGCTGATCGAGGGGTCGTACTCGCTCCAGAGATGGGTGGTCGGCACGGCGACCGGGCCGAGCGGCCCGTTGTCGTCCCGTAGGGTGCCCGCCCTGTACCACTGGAGGGCAGCCCTCAGCGTGCCGGGAGTGGTGTGCGTACGAAGGTATCGCTGGATCTGCTCCTCGCTGAGCACGCCCTCGCCGCCCTGCCGATACCACCCTTCGAGTCCGGCCGCGCCGTCGGCCAGGAAGGAGTCGGCGGCGTCCTCGGCGCTGAGGACCTCGATGTAACCGGAGTTCTCCCGCTGCTCGGGATCCACCCGCAGCGCGTGCTGGTAGGCGTCCAGATGTGGAAAGGCGGAGGCCGTCAGAGTCCTGACCCGCTCGGGAGTCCGCGCCGCGAGCCACCACCCCACAACCGCGCCCCAGTCGTGGCCGACGACGTGCGCCGAGCCGATACCGAGGGCGTCGAGCAGGCCCAGCGCGTCGCCCCCCAGCTCCGGGAGCGCGTATGCCTCGGTCTCCTCGGGGCGCGCCCCGGGCGAGTAACCGCGCTGGTCGGGTGCGACGGTGCGCAGCCCCGCACGATGCAGAACCGGCGTGATGTCACTCCAGGACTGCCGATTGTGCGGGAACCCGTGCAGTAGGAGCACCGGTTCTCCGTCCTCGGGCCCCGCCACGTCGACGTCGAAGACCAGGTCGTTCAGGGAAATCTGCATCGGGCCTGCCTGCCAGGGAGAAAGAACGTTGGGTACGCGGTTACGGACCGACGTTGCCGCGGTCCCGGCCGACTGGAGGATTCCGGTGCCCGGGATGCCCGCAGGCGCCATACGCCGGGCGGAGCGGTCACTCGTCCTTCAGCGCGGCCCTCACCGCCGGCGCTCGCAATGCCTCCGGCCGGTCGACGAGCCCGATCACCCGTGCGTAGGCGGCCGCCACCATACCGTTCTCCTGGGCCGCCGCCAGCACCCGTCCGACGTACTCCTGGTCGGCGAGGATCTCCGGTGTACGGACACCCTCGACATCGGGAAAGGCAAGGTCATTGCTGAGTGCCTGCCGCCACGCCTCGTCCACTGCGTCGCGTGCCAGGTCACGGAAGTAGGCGGCGGGATCGGGCGGACCGTCGCCGGCGGTGTGCTCGCCCAGCACGAGCGCGCCGAGGGCCGCAACCGTCATTCCCTGTCCGTAGGTCGGGTTGAAGCTGCACACCGAGTCGCCCATGGCCAGGAGTCCTTCCGGTGGGCTCGCCATGGATTCGTAGCGACGGCGCAGGCTGGCGGGGAACCGGTAGGACACCGGGTCGTCCAGGGGTTCCGCGTCGACCAGCGCCTCGTAGACCTCCGGTGAGGACACCGACTTGACGAAGTCGAGAAAGCCCTCCGGGTCGGTGGGCGCCGCGTCGCCAAGTATCCCGTAGGCGGTCACCACCTGCCGCCCCCCGTCGATGCGGGCGCAGATCACTCCCCGGGGGTTGTCCGGGGTGGCGACGATGTCCACGGAGATGTCCCCGGGGGAGGGTTCAACACCCTCCTTGTAGTGCCGCGTCGTGTAGGTGAGACCGACCTTGGTCCGGTCCTCAGGAACCACCGGCCATCCCTGGTCCGCCAGCCAGCGGGGTACCGGGGAACCCCGTCCCATGGTGTCGACCACCAGGTCGGACGGGAGTTCCACGACCACATCTGGTTGGCCGCGGCCGACCGTCCGGAGGCCGGTCACCCGGCGCTCCCGCGCGTCGAAGATCAGGCCGACGGCTTCCGTACGGTCGAGGAAGGTGACGTTCGCCAGCGCGCGCACCCTCCGTCTGACGTGCGCCTCCAGCACGGGCCGGGAGACGGACACGGCCAGCAGCCCGGAGTCCGCCTTACTCATCGCCACGCCATCCATGATCCAGCGGACGTTTCCCGAGACGTCGCCGATGACCGCCCCTGCGGCCTCCAACTCACGGGTGATACCGGGGAGGTACTCCTCCAGGATCTGCTGCCCTCGCGCGAGCATCCCGTGCACGTGCTGTCCCTGCGGCACTCCCCGACGCCGACCGGGGCTGTCGGTCAACTCATCCCGGTCCACGACGAGGACTTCGCCGAAGGTGTCCGACAGCACCCTGGCCGCGAGCAGACCCGCGACGCTCGCGCCCATCACCACGGCCCGCCGCCTTTTGTCACTGTTCACGGCGAGTTACCTCTCCACTGTTCACTGTCCGTCTGTCCACTGATCGTCATCGCTCGTGCGCACACTCCACGCCACCTGCGTGGGTGGACACGCACGCTTGCTGTTACTGAGTGGACGCTAACTCCGGCCGGTAACTGACGGACCATCGTGCGGTAATTGCCCTACGTATGCACTGTTGACAGCGTCCGGCACCCACTGGCCGCCCACCGACACGACACCGTGCCACCGCGCGGTCGCGCGACCGTGTCGAGATCCAGCCGACATACCACCGACGAGAACGGATCGGTAACCCACTGTCGACCGGACAGGCATCCGACTCGCCGCCCCGATCCTCACTGAACCCGTCGTTCTCGCCCTGCGGCCAGCTGACGGAGTGGAGAGGCAACAGCGTGCGCGTGTTCAACGTCGCCGTCACCCTCGTCAGAACCCGCCTCGACGTCATCGCCAGCGCGCAACGCGTCAGCCGGGCTCGGCCGGGAACGGCCTTGGCGGAACTCCACACCCTGTTCAACATCCCTGGGGCCCAGACGCACCGTCACGTCGCGCGTGCGGTAGGCGCATTACCGGTGCGGCACAAGCCTCCTCCGCCGGCCCGCAGCAGGTCGAGCTTTCACGCAGCTGAGAAAGGTGGGCCGGTGAAGGTCGCAGCGCGGGATCCGGCGACTTCGGCGGACGTGACGCGGATGGCGGGCACCACGCTTTCGACCACTGTGCGACACGGCCGGATTCGCCGCACCTGAGCGCCAAGATCACCAACAGAGGCAATGGACACATCAAGGGTAAGTTGAATGTTCGTTTTTTTTCGTGGGGAACACAAGCAAGCAAGTAGGGAAACGAGTATCCGTTCTACAATCGGCGCATGCCCCGCGTATCCCAGTCCCACCTTGACGCCCGCCGTCGCCAGATCCTCGTCGCGGCACGTCGCTGTTTCATCACCAATGGCTTCCACGCCACCTCGATGCAGGACATTCTGCGGGAGGCCGACCTGTCCGCAGGTGCCGTCTACCGCTACTTCCATGGCAAGGACGACATCGTCATGGCCATCGCCACGGACGCACTCGACGAGCTGACCAGTGCCTTCGACGAGGCCCTGGGTGGTGAGACCGCACGCCCACTCGATGAGGCACTCGACCAGATGCTCGGCGCCATCCACCGCCTGTCGGTCACGCAGGACATCGCCCGGCTCATTCTGACCGTGTGGGGGGAGGGAGTACGCTCCCCCGAGCTCGCCGCGTTCTTCAACACGACCTTCCACGCCGTGCGTCAACTCGTCAGCCGTGCCGTCGTCCAGCGCCAGGAGCGCGGGCTGCTGCCGAGTGATGTCTCCGCCGACAGCATCGCTCGGGTACTGATCGGCGCCCTGCACGGCTACGTGATCCAAAACGCGCTTCTCGACGACCCCGACCCCGAGTCCTTCCGGAGGAGCCTGCACATGTTCATCGGAAACACCGTCAGAGCGTCCGACCCCGGCACCGCTTCGGTGCCGCGCTCCTGACCGGCCTCGTCCTGGCCGAGCGCTTCCAGATGCTCAGGGCGCGCAGACGGGTGGCGGGCTGCGGCACGGAGGTGTTCCGACTTTCAGCCGACGACCGTCCAGGCGTCCCCGCCCGTGAGCAGTGCGGAAAGGTCTCCCTTGCCGTTCTGTTCGATCGCGGAGTCGAGCTGCTCGGCCATCTGCGTGTCGTACACCGCCCGGTCGACGGCCCGCAGCACCCCGATCGGCGTGTGGTGCAGCGTGTC